>NZ_BAAHXB010000139.1:0-14422 GCF_054657215.1 Endothiovibrio diazotrophicus | reverse complement strand
CCTGCATTTCCCACCAACCTCCGTGCAGCACCTTCAGCACCAAACCACTCGAACGGTTTCGCCAGAAGCGGCCGTAGGGTGTGCCGAGGTACGAGGCGCACCACCCTCCGACCGGTGCGCTTCCTATCGTCGGCACACCCTACCCGACGGGTAGAAGAAATGGACAGGATTTGCAGGATTGACGGGTTTGGTATGAGGTTCGACTGAACGCTGCGCCACACGAAAACGGCGGAACTCCACCCTCCACCGAAAACACGGAACAATCCTGTTCCTGTCAATCCCGTCCAATTGTTCTCCTCCAGACGGAGCACCGCCGCTCCTGCCGACCACGCCTCGCAGGTCCTCTGGACCATCTTTCTTGGCGACAAAAAAAACCCCGCCAAATAGGCGGGGCAGCAGAAGGATGATCTTATTGTTGTCCGGTCGGGCGGGACGGCCGTCGGCCGTCCCCCAGTCCGATTCGCTTAGTTCAGCTTCTCCAGCTCCTTCTCCACCACCGAAGCGGGGAGCGGGATGTAGCCGTCCTTGATCACCACGCCCTGACCGACCTTGGAGAGGACCAGCTTGATGAACTCGCGCTCCAGCGGGGCCAGCGGCTTGTTGGGGTGCTTGTTGACGTAGATGTAGAGGTAGCGGGAGAGCGGGTACTCGCCGGTCACCGCATTGTCGGGGGTGGCATCGACGAACTTGCCGCCCATCTTCTTGGTCAGCGGCACGGCGCGCACGCCGGAGGTCTTGTAGCCGATACCGGAGTAGCCGATGCCGTTGATGGAGGCGGAAACCGACTGCACCACGGAGGCGGAACCGGGCTGCTCGTTCACGCTGTTCTTGTAGTCACCCTTGCACAGCGCGTGCTTCTTGAAGTAACCGTAGGTACCGGAAACCGAGTTGCGGCCGAACAGCTGAACGTCGCGAGTGGCCCAGTCGCCGGTCAAGCCGACCTGACCCCAGCGGGTGACGTCCTCGGCCTCACCGCACTTGCGGGTGGAGGAGAAGATGGCATCCACCTGAGGAATGGCCAGACCCTTGATCGGGTTGTCCTTGTGGACGTAGACGGCCAGGGCGTCGATGGCGACGCGGATGTAGGTGGGCTTGTAGCCGTACTTCTTCTCGAAGGCCTCGACCTCCTTGTTCTTCATCTTGCGGCTCATCGGGCCGACGTTGGAGGTACCCTCGGTCAGCGCCGGCGGCGCGGTGGAGGAACCGGCGGCCTGGATCTGGATGTTGACGTTGGGGTAGTTGCGCTTGAACTCCTCGGCCCACAGGGTCATCAGGTTGGCCAGGGTGTCCGAGCCGACGGAGGAGAGGTTGCCGGAGACGCCGGAGGCGGCGGCGTAGTCGGGCAGGCTGGAATCGACGGTGACAGCCGCCATGGCGGGAGCCATGAAGCTGGCGGTGACGAGGCCGAGGGCCGCGAAAAGACGGTTGGGTCGCATCGATAACTCCTAGGAAATGGGTGGTGGTTTGGGGAAGCGCTGGTTTGGTCATACCGGACGGGGTGTAGCCAAATCACCGCTCCCTCAGACCGGGCGAAGCATGGGTGAGGCAGGTGAAGCAAATGTGAACAAAACATGACGGTTTCATTACAGCCCTTACGGCCTAGCCGGCCGCCGGAGCACGAGAGCCGAACATAAAAAATTAATAAATAATTATAAGGAGTAGACATTGATGGGCACGGCGAACCCGCCCCACGGCTGGGGTGACGTATTCTTTCCGCGTCCCCAGCCTTCCACCTGTTTCAACCCGATGAACGCCACACGCTCCTCCTATGCACCTTGCCCGATGACCGACTTCGACGGCCGCGAGGTGGAAATCCGTCGGGCCTGACCATACGTCAATGTAGAGTCAACCGAGCTACGAATTCTCCTGATATCTGCTAGAGTACAGAGAACTTTTTTCGCCTAAGCGGCGACAAGCCCAACAACAACCAAATCCACCCCCTTTGTCAGGAGAACGCTGGATGAACGCCTCCAAACTGATCCCCTTCGCCGCCTCGCTGCTGATCGCCGCCGGCACCCTCTCCACCCCCGCCTCCGCCGGCTATCTGGTGGACGTCAACGGCCGCGTGGTCACCAACAACTACGGGGAGTGCGTCTACGCCCTCGTCCCCCTCGGCACCGATCCCGGCGCCCCCTACCCGCCGGGCTGCGGCCCGCAGGACAGTGACGGCGACGGCGTCTACGACGACCAGGATGCCTGCCCCGACACCCCGAAGGGCGTCAAGGTGGACAGCAAGGGCTGCCGCGTCGACAGCGACGGTGACGGCGTCTACGACGAAGACGACATGTGCCCCAACACCGCGCCGGGCGTGCGTGTCGACGCCAAGGGTTGCGAGATCATCACCCTCGGCGGGGTCAACTTCGAAACCAACAAGGCGACCCTCGCCGCCGCGGCGAAGCAGATCCTCGACGCCAATCTGGCGAAGATCAAGCGCAACGCCGACCGCATCGGCATGGTCAAGATCGTCGGCCACACCGACAGCCGCGGCAGCGACGCCTACAACCAGCGTCTGTCCCAGAAGCGTGCCCAGGCGGTGGCCGACTATCTGGCGGCCAACGGCGTGGCGGCGGAGAAGCTGTCGGCCAGCGGCATGGGCGAGTCCCAGCCGGTCGCCGACAACGCCACCGAGGAGGGCCGCGCCGCCAACCGCCGCGTAGAGATCTCCTTCTAACGAAAAAAAGCCGGGCCGGCCATGGCTCGGGGGCAAAGCCCCCGAGCCATGGCCGGCCCGGCTTTTTTTCGTTTATTGGGGGAGAGGGTTGGCCGGAGAAATCTGGCAGGGCGTACCTCGAACCACACCTGCGGAGGTCAGCCTGTAGGAGCGGCCCCTACATCTCCCGCGCGAGGGGCGTTACCGTAACGTCAGCCCATTCGGCGCTGGTGGACTCCCCGCCGACTCACTTCGCACCATCGCGGCCTAAGGGCCGCTCCTACAGGTAAAGGCTCGGACAGCCCTTTCAGGCCACTCCACCCTCATCTCCCAATGTCCAAAAACGCCACGGCCCCGGTTTGGCCGCCCCGCAGGGGCCGGCCAAACCGGGGCCGTGGCGTTTTTGGATGTTAGTTGTTCTTGGCGCCCTGGTCGACCCAAGCACGCAGGATCGCGCGGTCGGGCTCGGAAAGCCATTCACCACCGTGGGGCATGCGGATCGAGGGATCGGCCTTGCCCTCCACCAGGCGGTTCAGGGTGCTGCTGGCGGCGCTGCCCGGAACGATGATCGGGCCCAGGCGGGTGCCCTTCATCAGATTTTCGTAGTTCTCCAGGCTGAGACCGCTCTTCTTGTACCCTTCGCCATCCGGCGTCACATGGCAATCCAGGCAGTTCTTCTCGAGAATCGGGAAGACGTCACCCTTGTAGCTCATCTGCTTGTCCCCACAGCCTGCGGTCAGGCCGATCACGACCGCCACGGCCGCGACGGAGATCATCGCATTTTTTTTGTTCATAACACCCTCTCTTATCAGGAAATAACCTTACACTAATGAAGACTAGCATCATCCCTTCAATTCACCAAACCCCTCCCGCCGGACGGAGCAGCCGCGTCACAGCCCTTGCAGGGCGCTGTTCAACCGCTCCTCGATCCGCGCCTTGTAGTTGAGGAACTGGATCGTCTGCAGCGGGCCGCGACCGCCACGGTGGAGCAGCCGGGAGATGTCGATGTCGGTGATATAGATCGGATAGCGCTCGCCGCCGCGGCGGCGCTCGAGCACGTAGCGGGCGATCTCGGTGAACAGGCGATTGCCGTGTTCGAAGGAGGAGAACTCCTCGTGATCGCAATAGATGGTGTAGCGGGCCGCCCCGTCGTCACCGCTCTCGCCGATCACCTGGACGTTGAAGTAGCGCTGTGCCTGACGCGACTCGTCGATGCCGACCCGCCGTACGTCCCACTTCTTATCGCGGCGCAGCTGATAGTATTCCACCCGCGCCGTCGAATGCTCCAGCGGGTCGCCGTTGAGCGCCGCATCGCGCCGCGGCAGCACCGCACTGAAGAAGCGGTGGAACTGGATCAGCAGGGTCTGGGCGTCATGGTAGGGCTGGACCTGATGGAACAGGGAGCCCTGCTCGTCGACCACGTAGACCTCCGCCTGACCGGCCGCACCATTGTAAAAGAGCTGGATCGCCCCTGTCTTGTGCTGGCCGAAGATCACCGGCAGCGGGGTGTCTCGCCCCACCGAACCGTCAAACAGGGTCACCGCCCGCCGCTCGGAGGGCGCGGCGAGCGTCCCCAGCAGCGGCTCGATCGCCCCCGGCCTGCTCACCACCGCCCCGTCACGATCCGCCTCCAACAGGTGGTAGCTCCGACCGATGCGGGCGACCAACCGCAGCCGCTCCCCCTCCCCCAGGGCCTGCATCCGCGGCACCGCCAGGGAGAACAGCCGCTGCATCTTCTGACTGATGCCGGTGCCCTGGAAGAAGGAGAAGCAGCGGATATCGATCGGCGGCAGTTCGCGGTTCTCCAGCGGCCGCACGACGCGCAGGTATTCGGCCACCGCGTCGAGGGCGGCTGCGGGACCGGCAAAGTGGTGGGTGAGGATCTCGTGCCAACTGTTGATCATTAGCAGGTCGACGCTACGCACCAGATTCTCGCCGGTCGGGCCGTGGTTGAAGATGTCTCCTCCCTGGGCCCCCTGCAACCCGCTGGGGGTCATTGAACCGCCGGAGTCGATCCCGGCATTGACCACCGCCGCGCTGCGCTCGATCCGTTCGGGCCGGGCGAAGTCCTCCATCGACGGCTCCGGGATCTCGCCGCCGGGGAAGAGCCGTTGCAGATGGGTGACGACCTCCTGGATCTGCTTGAGATCGACGCCGCCGCGGTTGGCGTAGGCAAACAGCTGGGTGCGCCGTTCGAGCACGCCGTTGAAGTGGCACCAGGCGATCAGTTCCACCAGGTTGGCGGCGTGCTTGATCGGCCCCTGGCGCTTGCGTTTGGCGGCATCGGAGGCGTCGTCGCGGTAGAGGAACCACGCCTGATGCTCGCCGCGCTGATGGAAGAAGGTGAGCCGCTCCTCCGCCAGATCGGCGGAGATGCCCGGGTTGATCAGCTCGATCTTACCCGCCTTGCGCTTGAAGGCGCTGTAGAGCTTGCGACCGAGCAGGTCGAGGTCCTTGGGGTCGATCATCATCGCCCCGGCCTGGCGTCGGGCGAAGTCGGAGAGCGCCTGGTAGCTCTGGGTCAGCGCGCCGAACAGGGCCTTGCGCTCCTCCAGCACCCGCTCCACCTTCCAGGTGGGCCGGCTGTCGAGGGTGTAGAGCCACGCCCGATCCCAGCCCCACGCCACGGTCAGTCCGGAGAGCTGCTCGAAGCGCCACACCTCGTGGGGGCGGGGACGGGCGCGGCTCAGCTCGGCGTCCACCTTGAAGTAGAAACAGCGGCGCGCCAGGTCGAGCCGCTCACCATCCCCCTGCCCCTCCAGATACTCCTTCAGCTTGGTCATCAGCATCAGGTAGGGATCGAGCAGCGCCGGATCGCTCTCGCCGTCGCGCACCACCCGCTTGAAGCGGACGCTGAGCAGCTCGATGGTGGGAAACTCGCTGGTATAGGCCTCCATCAGCAGGATCTTCAGCACCGACTTGTAGGGCGAGCCGATCCCCTTGTAGACCTGCCAGACGCTGGCTCCGTAGAACTCGCTGGCCGGGATGTGACCGAGACCGCCGAAGTCGATCACCTCGTTGGGGTGGAAGATCTCCTCGTCGTAGAGGCGCTGGACGTAGACGTCGTACTCCCCCTCCTCTTCCGGCGGCACCAGCCACCAGACCGGGAAGCGGCCGCCGAGCAGCAGACCTGTGCGGTAGAATTCGTCGAGCAGGAAGTGGTATTGGGCGGTGCCACTGCTCTCCGAGGAGAGCGCCACCTGCTCGCCGCCGCGGAAACGCTCGGCGTTCATCAGGAAGAAGTGGACCTCAAGGCCGAGGGAGTCGCCCCACTGTTCGATGGCGGTGCACTTGGCCTGGAGCTTCTCCAGCGCCTCCGGCGGGAGGTCGGGGGCGTGGCAGAGCCACATGTCGAAGTCGCTCTTCTCGGAGTAGGCGACGGTCCCCGCCGACCCCATGGCGAATAGCGACTGGATCGGAAAGGAGCGATGGGCGCGGCGCTGGTAGGAAAAACCGCGCGACAACGCCTTCGCCGCGGCGAGCGCGGCGTTGCTCGGCTGGTACTCGGCGAGCCCCGCCGGGGTCTCCTCGTCGACGTAGCCGGGCAGCTCCGGGTGATTGGTGTGGAAGAGCAGCGGCAGCAGATCGAGGAACGCCTGCTGATCGGGCTTGAGGAATTCGTAGGTGCGCTTCAGCCGCTGCTCGTTGATCGCGAGATAGCGGCGCAACAGCGCGCGCAACGCCTTGGCATCCGGTTTGTCCGCCACCGCGGCTACGTCCCCTGTTCGGCAACCGGCGCGGCGACCAGGGCGGCGATCCGCTCCAGGTCCGCCGCGGTGTCGACCCCGGGCCCCGGTAGCTCAGCCGCCTCGGCAACATAGATCGAATCCCCGTGCCACAACACCCGCAGCTGCTCCAGCGACTCCATCGCCTCCAGCGGACAGGGCTCCAGTTCGGCATAGCGCGCCAGGTAACCGGCCCGGTAGGCGTAGAGACCGATGTGGCGAAAATGCGCCGAACGCTCCGGCAACTCCTCGGTGGTCACCGCGAAGGCGTCGCGGTCCCACGGGATCGGGGCGCGGCTGAAATAGCACGCGAACCCCGCGGCATCGCTCACCACCTTGACGACGTGGGGATCGAACAGCTCGGCGGTGGTGTGGATCCGCGCCGCCAGGGTGGCGACCACCGCCTGCGGGTGGTCGCTGAGCCCGGCGGCCGCCTGGCGGAGCAGCGTCGGCGGCATCAACGGTTCGTCACCCTGGAGATTGACCACGATCTCCTCCTCCCCCCAACCACGCATGGCCGCCACTTCGCCGATGCGGTCGGTACCGGAGCGGTGCTCGGCAGAGGTCATACAGACCCGCGCCCCGAAGCACCGCGCCGCCTCGCCGATCCGCTCGTCGTCGGTGGCGATCCACACCTCCTCGGCACCGCTCTCCAGCGCCCGCCGGTGGACGTGCTCGATCATCGGCCGCCCGGCGATCGGCGCCAGCGGCTTGCCCGGCAGGCGGCTGGAGCCGTAGCGTGCCGGGATTACCACCTTGAAACGCAGCGGCTCCGCGGCCCCGCTCACAGCCCCTTCACCGCGTAGATCCCGGGGGCGTTGCGCCAATACCCCTTATAGTCCATGCCACCGCCGAAGAGGAAACGGTCGGCCACCTGGATGCCGGCGAAGTGGGCCATCGCCCCCACCGCCTTGCGCATGTGGAGCTTCTCCACCAGCACCGCGTTGAGCACCTCGCTCGCCCCCTTTTCCCGGCAGTACGCCTCGATCCCCACCAGGGTATGCCCCTCGTCGAGGATGTCGTCGAGGACCAGCACCGAGCGCCCCTCCAGCGGGATACGCGGCTCGCTCCGCCACTCCAGTTCGCCACCACGGGTGGCGTGACCGTAGCGGGTGGCGTTGAGGTAGTCGATCTGCAGCGGGAAACGGAGCTTGGGGAGCAACCGGCCAGCGAAGATCACCGCCCCGGTCATCACGCAGAGCACTACCGGGTTGGCGTCGGCAAGATGCGCGGTGATCTGTTGGGCCATCCGCTCGATGGCCGCCTCCACTTCGGCGTCGCTGTGCAGCAGCTCGGCCTGCTGGAAGACCTCGTGGGCCTCTTCGGCTGTCAGACTCATGGGAATCGGTTCCGGCGTTGGTCGATGAGCGGGCGGCGCCCGAAAACGGACGCGTATTATAGAGGCGTTGTCGCCGATGTTTCATGAATAATCCGGGGCGGGATGCGGGCGACGCGATAGAGGTGGGCCGGACAGCCGCGCCGGCAGTCGGTGGCACCGAAACCGACCACCGGCTCGCTCCCCGCCCGTGCCGCCACCTCCCGCGAGAGAACGCACTCGTCGCCGCCGACGATCCGGTCGATGCGGATCAGCCGCACGTCGGGATGGGTCAGCAGATAGTCGATATGCCAATGGAGCCGGCCCGTCTTCTCTTCGGCCAACCGCCGGTGGCGCGCCACCCGCTGCTCCAGTCCCCGTTTCGCGCTGCCAAGATAAAGATAGCTGCCCCGCCGCAGCCGCCGCTCGCCGAGCCGACCGGGGGTCACCCGCACCGCGCGATCGAGACGCAGCACCAGCCGGTAGGCTCCTCCATTGGCCTCGCTCACAGCGCCAAGTCCCCCGCCGGCGCCTGCTCGAAGTCGAGGATCCGCGCCACCGTCCGCCGCCACTCCTCACTCCGGTGGAGGGCGTGACGGTCCACCGGATGGCGACCATGGAGCCGCACCAGGCGCATCTGGGAGGCCGGGTCGCCGAAACCGGCGAGGGCATCCAGGGTCTCCGCCGCCCCCTGCGGATTGTTGCACACCAGCACCATGTCACACCCCGCATCCAGCGCCATCCGCGCCCGCTCGCCGTAGCCACCGGCGTAGGCCGCCCCGGCCATGCTCAGATCATCGCTGAACACCACCCCCTGGAACCCCAGCCGCTCGCGCAACACCCGGCGGATCCACCACGGCGAGAAGCCGGCGGGGCGTTCGTCCACCTGCGAATAGATCACATGGGCGGGCATCACCCCCGCCAGCTCCCCGGCGAGCCGCTCGAAGGGCACCAGATCCTCCAGCTCGATGGTGTCGAAGGGGCGGTCGTCCACCGGCAGTTCCAGATGGGAGTCACCGCGCACCCCACCGTGGCCGGGGAAGTGCTTGCCGGTGGCGGCCATGCCGGCGTGGCGCATGCCCTGTAGATAGGCGCGCGCCAACTGCACCACCGCCTCGGGTTCCCCGGCGAAGGCGCGGTCGCCGATCACCTCGCTCAACGAACGGTCCAGGTCGAGCACCGGAGCAAAGCTGAAATCGACCCCCACCGCGCGCAGCTCCACCGCCATCAACCAGCCGGCCCGCTCCGCCATGCGCACCCCCTCGCGAGGGTCCTGGCGATAGAGCCGGCCGAAACCGGCCGCCGCCGGCAGCCGGGTGAACCCCGAACGGAAACGCTGCACCCGCCCCCCCTCGTGGTCCACCGCGGTGAGCAGCCGCGGGCTGCGCAGGGCATGGATCTCCGCCAGCAACGCCTCCAGCTGCTCCGGCGAGGCGTAGTTGCGGGTGAACAGCAGCACCCCACCCACCAGGGGGTGGCACAGCATCTCCCGCTCTACGGCATCCAGCTCCGTCCCCTTCAGATCGACCATCACCGGTCCCAACGCCATGGATCTCCCCTCTCGATACTCATACGCCGCCGGCAGCGGCTTGCATTGAACGAACCATTATCCCACCATACCCGGCCAGCCCTGCCCCTTATCCACAATACCGGCCTTCAGCGCCCCCCCAAAAGTGCCAGGACTGGGCGAACCGACCCCCCGGAGAACTCAACGGCATGAAAAACCTCCCCTCCCTGCTGAGCGCCCTCCTGCTGCTCTTCGTCGCCGTCGGCACGGCCCACGCCGAAGCGGAGAAAGAGGGCGGCGCGGCGCCCCCCGCCGGCCCGGTCTACGTGGACCTGGGCGAGCCGGTCATCGTCAACGTCTACGACCAGGGGGTGCTCCACTTCCTCAGCATCGACGTGGTCGCGCTGGTCGAGAGCCCGGCCGACGAGGCGCTGATCCACGACAACATGCCGCCGATCCGCCACAACCTGATGATGCTCTACAGCAGCCAGGACTACCCCGCGCTGTTCCAGACCGACACCAAGAAACGGCTGCTCGGCGAGACCCTGCAGACGCTGCAGGAGGTGATGCAGAAGGAGGCCGGCAAGCCGGTGGTGGAAGAGGTGTTCTTCAACGCCTTCGTCATCCAGTAACGACGCCAGATCGAACCCACCCCTCAGACCGAACCCCCCCTGGTTACCACGCTCCGCGTGGTAACCTCACTACCTCACTCCGCGCGGCAACCCAACCTCCACGCCACTGAGGCCTCCCCCTGGACGCTCCGCGTCGGCCACCATACCGGATCGAAGCAGCAGCTCTCGAAGTTGGACGCAGAGCGTCCAAGATCCCCGGTTACGACGCCGAGCGTCGTAACCAGAGACCCCTTCTTCAAGCCCCACCCCGCACATCCAGCCGATCCCGCAGCCGGTCCCCCAGCCGGTTGACCGCCAGCACCACCAGGCTCAACGCCACCCCCGGGGCCAGCACCAGGTGGGGCGCCACCAGCATGTAACGGGCACCGTCGCGCACCATCGTCCCCCAGGAGGCCTCCGGCGGCTGCACCCCCAGACCGAGAAAGGCGAGCCCCGCCTCCGCCACCACCGCCCCGGCCACCCCGAAGGTGGCCTCGACGATCAGCGGCGCCAGGGTCAGCGGCAGGATGTGAAGGAACAGGATCCGCCCCGCCCCCGCCCCCAGGGCGCGCGCCGCCCGCACGTGCTCCCGCTCGCGCAACGACAGCACCTGGGCCCGCGCCAGCCGGGCGTAGCCGACCCACCCCACCGTCGCCAGGGCGATCACCACGTTGTCCAGCCCCGGCCCCAGCAGCCCCGCCAAGGCGATCGCCAGCAGAATCCCCGGAAAGGCGAGAAAGAGATCCACCACCCGCACCAGCAGCAGATCCCACCACCCGCCGAGATAACTCGCCGCCGCGCCGACCAGCGTCCCCACCGCCGCGGACACCGAGACCACCCCGACCGCCACCAGAAAAGAGGTGCGCGCACCCATGGCCAGCCGCTCCCACACCGGGCGCCCCAGGTCGTCGTAGCCCAGCCAGCCGCCGACCTCCGCCACCGGGACGGCCAGGATCCGCTCCAGCACCACCCCGTTGGGGTCCGCCACCAGCCAGGGGGCGACCACCGCGAGCAGCGCCCACAACGCCAACACCCTCATGGAGAGCGACCTCATCCCGCCCCGCCCCGCAGCCGCACCCGCGGATCGGCCCAGGCGTAGGCGACGTCGGTCAGCGCGTTGACCGCCACGTAGAGCAGACTGATCAGCAGCACCGTCCCCTGCACCACCGGGTAGTCGCGGCGCTGAATCGCCTCCACCAGCAGTTGCCCCAACCCCGGCCAGGCGAACACCGTCTCGGTGACCACCGCCCCACCGAGCAGCGCCCCCAGTTGCAGGCCGAGCACCGTGATCACCGGCAGCGCCGCATTGCGCAGAGCGTGGCGCACCACCACCGCCCACTCCGCCAACCCCTTGGCACGAGCGGTGCGGATGTACTCTTCGTGCAGCGTCTCGATCAGCGCGCCGCGCACCATGCGCGCGAGGATCGCCGCCAGCGCCGTCCCCAGCGTCACCGCCGGCAGCACCAGACTGCCCGCCGCCTCCCGCCCGCTCACCGGAAACCAGCCAAGGCCGAGGGAGAAGGCGAGGATCAGCAGCGGCCCCAGCCAGAAGTTGGGGATCGACGCGCCGAGCAGCGAAAAGGCCATCGCCCCCCGATCCCAACCGCCACCGCGCCGCGCCGCCGCCACCATTCCCAACGGCAACGCCACCACCACCGCCACCACCAGCGCCGCCGCCGCCAGCTCCGCGGTGGCCGGCAGTCGCTCCCACAACAGCTCGGCCACCGGCCGCCGGGAGTAGAGGGAGCGGCCGAGATCCAACTGGCTGAGGTTGGCGAAGTAGCCGACCAACTGCTCGCCCAGCGGACGATCGAGCCCGAGGGCGACCCGCAACGCCTGGCGGTCCGCCGGCCGAGCATGCTCACCGAGCAGCGCCTCCACCGGGTCGCCGGGGGTCAGATGAAGGAAAAAGAACACCAGGGTCGCCACACCCACCACAACCAGGGCGGCACTGGAGAGACGGACGGCGAGGAAGCGGATCATGGGGCAGAGCATACCGGATGGCCGAAACCACTTTCATCCAGCGACTTTGTCAACCTGGCTATCATTTTTAAAAACAGACTGTAATGCATAAAAAGCAGTAAATTAAATGAAGAAACAACTGTATCTATATGATTTTAAAAGATGACAAAAGACACTTCATCAGAAATCGGTAAAACCCACGCCGACCAGCCAGTTATCCACAAAACCTGTGGATAACTTTGTGGATAAACGGCGAAAATCCCTCCGCAAGGGCCGGAATCAGGCCTCCCCAGTTAACTTGATCAAAAAGTAGACAAATTATTTTTTCCTTTAAAAACATACAATTAAACAAAACATCAAGGACTTAGCCAAACTCGTGGACGAATTCTCTGCCGATCCCCACATCCCCTCTTGACGTGTGCATAACCGCTGTGATTGGCTCAACCCACCCTCCCTCAGCCCATGGAAATGCCCCATGACCACGGAATTTCCTCATGATCAATCGGTTATTCACCTCAACCACGCCGGTGTCGGCCCCTGGCCGCGCCGCGCCGTCGAGGCGGTGGCAGCCTTCAGCGAAGAAAATCTGCGCCGCGGCTCCCTCGCCTACCCCCAGTGGATCGAAGTGGAGAACCGGCTCCGCCAACGCCTCGCCCGCCTGATCAACGCCCCCACCGGCGGCGACATCGCCCTGGTAAAGAACACCTCGGAGGGGCTCTCCCTGGTGGCCTGGGGACTCGACTGGCGTCCGGGTGACAACGTCGTCGTCGCCCGCCAGGAGTTCCCCTCCAACCGCATCGTCTGGCAATCCCTGGCCGAGCGGGGGGTGGAGTGCCGGCTGGCCGATCTCACCGCCGCCGAGTCGCCCGAGGCGGCGATCACCGCCGTGACCGACGAGCGGACCCGGCTGATCAGCGTCAGCGCCGTGCAGTACGCCTCGGGCCTGCGCATGGACCTCGCCGTCCTCGGGGCGTTCTGCCAGGAGCGGGGGATCCTCTTCTGCGTCGACGCCATCCAGCAGATCGGCGCGCTACCCTTCGACGCCCGGGCGATCCACGCCGATTTTGTCGCCGCCGACGGCCACAAATGGATGCTCGGTCCGGAGGGGCTCGGCTTCCTCTACTGCCGCGCGGAGCTGCGCGAGCGGATCGCCCTGCGCCAGTTTGGCTGGCACATGGTCGAGCGGCTGGGGGATTTCGAACGAGAGGCGTGGCAACCGGCGAACGACGCGCGCCGCTTCGAAGCGGGCAGCCCCAACCTGCTCGCCGCCCACGCCCTGGAGGCGAGCCTGTCGTTGTTGGAGGAGGTGGGAATGGGGCGGATCGGCGAGACCCTACGATCCATCACCGACGGGTTGATTCGGAGGATCGACGCCGAACCGGAGCTGGAGCTGCTCAGCCCCCGCACGACGGAGCGCCGCTCCGGCATCGTCACCTTCCGCCACCGCAACGCCGACCACGACGCCCTGTGGCACGCGCTGATGGCGCGCGGCGTGCTGTGCGCCCCGCGGGGAGGCGGCCTCCGCTTCTCGCCACACTTCTATATCGAACCGGCGCGGCTGGAGGAGGCGGTGGACGCGGTGCTGGAGGAGGCTAAGGGAATAGGGGTTAGGGGTTAGGGATTATCCTCGTAGAGTGGATAGGCGTAGCGCATCCACCAAAACGGAGGCGCCGCGCCAACTCGCCGACACCACCTGGGAATCACGGAAAAAAGCGGAAAGCGAGCCGCTCCGATCGGTGGATGCGCTACGCTTATCCACCCTACGCTCAGCATGGTCTCTCCCGACGGAACGGCATTGGAGCAAGGAGCGAAAAACCGGGGCGGCAAACCCGCCACCTCGATGGGCGACGAGCAGCCATCCCCACCATTACGCCTCTTCGCCGAAACGTTCAGAATCCGCTAATATACTCAACCTCCCCCACCCGTCGAGCCCAGGAGCGCCTCATGACACGGCTCACCGCCTTGCTGATTCTGATCTCCGCTTCCCTTGCGTCCAACGCAGCCGAGACCGGACGCTACGAGTTGGTACAAGGTGAATACCTGATCAACGACTACGTCAACGGCAGCCAGATGTACGCCCGCACCACCTTCAAGATCGACACCGTCACCGGCGAGGTGTGGGCCGCCGAAGCCAACTACATGCCCACCGGCAACGGCTCCAAGCTGCGCATCTACTGGCTCCCCACCGAAAACTTCCGCCCGCTGACCACCCCCCAGGACCTGCTCAACGAATTCCAGCGCTGGGCGCAACAGCCCGCACCGAGCAGCCCGACCCTGCCGTGAACAGGCGACAGGATGGTGCCGGGACCGGATTCCACGCCCCCCCCATCCTGAAACATCATTTTCCTTCCCAACGTCTTTCCCGAACATTGATACTTCGTCCCACAGAATGTGGGCACTCCCGATAAACCTCGCCCCCCTTTGCCGAATGAGACGAAACCGTCGGAAAGCAGCTACCGACCCCACGCCCGCTGCTTTCGTTCTAGGAGCCTGTCGGACTATGGGGGATCGAGCCGCGGGAGTGGGAGGGCGGCGCCAATTTTTCGAAAATTTGAGGAGAATAGCGAGCTATTTGACGAAAATTTTCGAAAAAGTGGGGCCGTCATCCCGCTTTCGCGGCCGATTCATCCATAGTCCGACAGGCTCCTAGGG
>NZ_BAAHXB010000138.1:0-14643 GCF_054657215.1 Endothiovibrio diazotrophicus | reverse complement strand
CCTAGGAGCCTGCATGCTCGTGGATTGCCGCGGTGAACGGACTTACTCCCACGGCACCACCGACGCCTCTTCGCGCAGGGCCGAAAAGGTCGCGGAGAGTCGCGACAGGAAGTCGTCGCGCGCTCCCTCCCAGCGGATCGGTTCACCCACGTAGAGGTCGCAGAAGAAGGGGACGAACAGGGCCTCGCCCCGCGGCAGGGCCTTGCCGAGGCCGTAGAGGAACAGCGACGTCAGCGACACTTGCGGGTGGGCGCGGGCGAGGTGGGCGACGCCCGAGCGCAGTGGCGCCGGTTGCTCGGGCTCGCCGCGCGAGCCTTCGGGGAAGAGGATCAGGATCTCCCCCCGCTCCAGCGCCTCGCTGGCCTCGCCGAGGGGGCGGGTGTGGTGGCGGGGGCGCCGTTCCAGCGGGATGGCGCCGAGCAGGTGGCGGGCGCACCAGGCGGCCAGCGGGGTGCGGAAGAAGTAGTCGCCGGCGGCCACCGGGCGCAACCGCGGTAGCTCGCGCAGCGGGTAGAGGGCCATGATCACCAGGGCATCGAGGTGGCTGTTGTGGTTGGCGGCGAGGATCGCCGGGCCGTTGCGTGGCAGCCGTCGGGGATGGCGGACGTGGACCCCCAGCAGCAGCCACACCAGCGGGCGGATGAGCAGGGCGAAGAGCAGGATCTTCGGCCAATGGATTGATGGAATGCGGCGCATCGTCCCGCTCCCTAGTAATGGAGGTAGTAGAGGAAGTGGAAGAACAGCGGTGCGGTGAAGGTGAGGCTGTCGACGCGGTCGAGGACGCCGCCGTGGCCGGGGAGCAGGTGGCCGCTGTCCTTGATGCCGAGGTCACGCTTCACCGCCGACAGGGTGAGGTCACCGGCGAAGCCGAAGATCGCGATCAGTACCCCCGCCGCTACCGTCTGGTAGCCCGTCAGCGGGGTCAGCCAGGGGGCGATGAACCATGCCGCCAGGGTGGTGGTGAATGCCCCGCCGAGCAGGCCTTCCACCGTCTTGTTGGGGCTTACCCGCGGGGCCGCCGGGTGGCGCCCGAAGCGCTTGCCCCAGACGTATTGGGCGACGTCGTTGAGTTCGGTGAGCAGGATCAGGAAGAGCAGCAGCCCGGTCCCGCCCGCCGGGGAGACCTCTTCCGGCAGGGCCAGCAGGTAGCCGGCGTGGCTGAGGGAGAAGACGGTGGTCATCAGCCCCCACTGGATGGTGGCGGTGGAGCGCAGGAACGACTCGGTCTCGCCGATCAGCACCTTGCGCAGGGCGATGAAGAGGAAGAGGTAGACCGGGATGAAGATGATGAACATCCCGTACCAGCCGGCCGCCACCCAGCCGTATTGCGCCGGGATCGCCAGATAGGCCCAGAACAGTACCCGGCGGTCGCTGCGGCGGGTGGGAATGAGGGAGAGGTACTCCTTCAGCGCGAGGAAGCTGATCAGTCCGAGCAGCCACAGGGTGGCGTTGGTTCCGCCGGCCAGCGCGGCGCCGAACAGGGCGACGATCACCCACCAGCTGTTGACGCGTCGGGTCAGCTCGTCGCGGTTGGCGAGCGGGAGGAGGCGCACGGCGATGGTGGCAATCAGCAGTACGGCGACCGTCGCGGCGAGGATCACGGCGATATGGGGGTGCAGGTTCATCGGGCGATCTCCGCGAGGGCGTTGCGCACCCGGTTGATCAGAGTGGCCAGGGCGAGCAGCGAGAGGATGAGGAGCAGCGGCGTGTCCCACCCCTGGAGGGGGAGACCGAGACCCGCGGCGAGGGCGAAGGCGCCGAACAGCAGTGCCCGGTCGCTCTTGCCAAAGGGGCCGTCGTAGCGTCGGGAGGCACCGATCAGCAGGGCCGCGAGGCCGGTCGTCTCGGCGATCAGGCCGAGGGTCACTGCCGCGACCACCGCTGCCGCCGATATCCCGGGAATCAGGGCCAGGGGGAGATAGAGCGCGGCGTCGGCGAGCAGGTCGCCCGCCTCGTTGAGCAGTGCCCCCAGCGGGGAGGTCATGGCGTGTTCGCGGGCGAGCAGGCCGTCCATCGCGTTGAGCGCCATGCGCGCGAGCAGCACGGCGGGCAGCGCGAGCAGCGGGGCGGCGGCGCCGGGATGAAGGGCCAGCGCGGCCCCTTCGCCGAGCGACAGCGCGAGGGCGGCGACGGTGAGCTGGTTGGGGGTCACGCCGAGTTCGGCGAGCCGGCGCACCGCGGGTCGCAGCAGTCGCTGGAAGGCGGGTTTGAGGTCGTAGACGCTGGCCATAACGGGCCTCCTTTGGGTAGCGTTCGATCGGTTGGCATTCCGGCCGAATCAATGGGTATGCCAATTCTCGTTTTTGTTTATCAACCCATTGATGTTGCGTATTATTTTTCGGTGTGTGGTGCGTAGGGCGGAGCTCATGTCGTGCGGCGTTGGATCGTCTGATGTACATTGCCTGTACATTCATTGATCGATGTGGGAGGCGGCAATGGGCGGGGTGGCGCTGAGCGGCGAGGAGCGGGATTTCCTCGATCGGGTGGTGGAGACCATTTACACCAACCCCTTTTCGGTGACGCGCGAGCTGGTGCGCGGCGAGTTTTCCGGGGGGGCCGATGGTGGGCATCACTTCGCCGCCATCGCGCCGCCGCTGGAGGCGCTGCTCGACCGGCTGGAGGGACGCGGCGTGCGGCGGTTCGACCACTTGGCTGGGGCGGATCGCGACCGGCTGCGCCATGCCTGGCTGTTCCTCGCCTACCACCGCTGCGTGGAGGCGCTGGACGACCACATCGAGGCCCAGATGGCGGCGCCGGAGGAGCCGCAGGCAGTCCCCTTTGCCGGGGAGGTGATCGGTGAACTCACCGCCCGCGGTTTCGTCCGCGCCGAGGCGGTGCGCTACTTCGCCCTCTTTTTCCAGCTACGCCGCGCCTACTACTTCATCGACCGCGCCCTGATCGGTCCCAGCCCCTCCATGGCCGAGCTGCGCCGGGCGCTGTGGAACTGCGTCTTCACCGAGGATGCGCGGCTCTACGACGCCTATCTGTGGAATCGCATGGAGGACTTCTCCACCCTGCTGCTGGGGGAGACCGGCACCGGCAAGGGGGCGGCGGCGGCCATCGGCCGTTCGGGATTCATCCCCTTCGACCCGCGCAGCGAGCGCTTCGCCGAACGCTTCACCGCCACCTTCACCGCCGCCAACCTGGAGCAGTTCCCGGAGGGGGTGCTGGAGTCCGAGCTGTTCGGCCACCGCAAGGGCGCCTTCACCGGCGCCACCGATCACCACCAGGGGCTGTTCGAGCGCTGCAGCCCTTACGGCTCGCTGTTTCTCGATGAGATCGGCGAGGCCTCGGCGTCGATCCAGATCAAGCTGCTGAAGGTGCTCCAGGAGCGCGGCTTCGCCCCGGTGGGGAGCCGCCAGGAGAAACGCTTCTCCGGGCGGCTGATCGCCGCCACCAACCGCACCCTGGCGGAGCTGCGGGCGGGGGGCTTCCGCGACGACTTCTATTTCCGTCTGAGTTCCCAGGTGGTCACCGTGCCGCCGCTGCGCCGGCGGCTGGCGGAGTCGGCCGAGGAACTGCCGCGGCTGGTGGAGCTGCTGCTGGAGCGCACCCTCGGGGCGCCCCACCCGGAGCTCACCGAGCGGGTGCTGGCGGTGATCCGCCGCGACGTGCCCGCCGACTACCCCTGGCCGGGCAACGTCCGCGAGCTGGAGCAGGCGGTGCGCCGGGTGCTGCTCGCCCAGCAGTGCCGGCCGGAGTTGGTGGAGGCGGGCGGTGCGGGGTGGGGGGAGCGGTTGGCGGCGGGGGAGCTGACCGCCCAGGAGCTGCTGGCGGAGTACTGCGCCATGCTCCATCGCCGCTTCGGCACCTACGAGGAGGTGGCGCGGCGCACCGGGTTGGATCGGCGCACGGCGAAGAAGTATGTGCAGCTAGGAACGGGGTCGGGAGAGGAGACGAGGGGAGGGGGTACGTCCTGAAGGTGGTACCGGCGGAGAGATCAAGGCGGCCGCGGGTCGCCCCGGGAATTACGTCGTTTTGGTGGGAGCTATAGGGCGGGCCGCGCCCGCCGCGGCGCTGATGTTGGCACCGATGCCTCCTATTTTCTCCACGCGATTTTGTCGGGACGGTGAGTGGAAGTTCCCATGATGCGCTCTTTCAGGTAGCGGTGAATCGCTTCCGCTTCATATCCCACGCCGCTTTCGCGGGCATCTTGCCGGGCTTCCAAGGCTTCGGCGACGAAAAATGCTCGCCGTGAGTTCATTTGACTATCGGATGTCGAGGTGACGGTCATGATTATGACCCATGTCTGTTGAAGTGAGTACAAGGATACGGTCAATATACAGATTGTTCCAAAGCTGCGCGGGAGCGCGGTTTCTCATGGCGTAAGGCGTTACCTTGATCGGTGATATTGTGTCTGGCCATGCGAGAGGATCTAGAATTGGAGCCTTGATGCGTGGGTGCCTTTTTTCTTGAGGTGTTCAAAGAGGTATGCCGAGAAAACTTCGGGAACTGATCGCCGATCTGGAGCGGAGTGGCTTTCGTCAGATTGGCGGAGGAAAGGGATCTGATCGCAAATTCATGCATGAGGGGTACCCCGGGGCGGTAACTCTCAGCGGGAAATTGGGCGACGACGCGAAACCCTATCAGGAAAAGCAGCTCCGGCGGGCTCTCGACGAGGTGAAGAAATGAAGCGCGGCGATCAGTATCACAAATGGGTGGAGTGGAGCGATGAGGACCAGGCGTATCTGGGGTTGTGTCCTGATCTGATCACGGGGATTCATGGCGATGACCCGGTGCAGGTCTATCGTGAACTGTGCGAGGTGGTCGACGAGGTGATCGAAGCGTGTGATCGGGAAGGTCGGTCACTGCCGCCGGTGAAGGTGCGGCCGATGCGCGAGGTGGCTTGAAGCGATCGCTCCCCAATCTGCAACGAAAAAGGGGCCGCGTCGAGCGGCCCTTTTTCGTTGCGGTAAGCCCCTTTACCTCGCCTGTTCGATCCCCGCCACGAACCACTCCGCCTGCGGGTCGTCGCCGGCGCGGACGATGTGCCAGACCTCGCTGAAGGGGTTGGCGGTGGCGTCGCGCTCCTCGCGGATCAGGCCGCGGTAGTGGACGCTGGCGACAAAGCTCCCTGCCTCCTCGCCGAAACCGGCCAGCTCCGCCTCCAGCTCCACCACCTCGGTGAAGTTCTCACCGGTGATCTCGTGGCGCTCGAGGGTCAGTTCGGCGAACAGCTCCGGGGTTGTGAACTCGCGGATCTCCTTCATGTCGCCGGAGTCCCATGCCGCCTGGAGACGGACGAAGTGGACCTTGGCCTGACGCAGGAAATGCTCGCGGTCGAACCAGCTGGGGAGGGCGTCGGCGGGGCCGCTTGCCGCGCCCACCGCCTCGCCGCGCAGGCCGCCGCCGATGGTTGGGGTCTCGAAGCCGCCATGGGGCTCCTCGGACGCCGCGCGGAACTGGCCGCCGGCATCGCCACCGAGGCCGCCCATGCCGCCGCCCATGGCGGCGCGGGCCGGTTGCGGCCGACGCGACCTCATGAAGAAAAAGATCGCCGCTCCCACGCCCAATAACAGCAGCAGGTCCATGGGCTGGAAGCCCTGGAAGGCGTCGCCGAAGAACAGCGAGGCGAGCAGCCCGCCCGCCGCCAGGCCGGCCAGGGGGCCGAGCCAGCGGCTCATGCCGGAGCGGGCGGGCGTGGCGGTCTGGCGGTAGGGGGTGCTGACGGGCGCCTGTTGGCGTTGGGGCTGGGAGTAGAGGGGGCGCTTCATGCCGAAGCTGCCGCCGCCGCCGAGGCGTTTCGCCTGCGCGTCGGCGGCGATCAGGCCGAGGCCGATGAAGAAGGTGAGGGTGAGCAGCAGGATTTTGCGGGTGATCAAGAGGACTCTCCATCGGTTCGATAACTGGGGACCGAGTGTAGCACTTCAGCTTTTCGAGTCCTCGCGCCAAAGCGAGTTCCCCTTTGGCTATGCGATAAGTCGGGTAGGGTGTGCCGACGCAAGGAGGCGCACCCGTCGGAAAGTGGTGCGCCTCGTACCTCGGCACACCCTACGCCTGCTGCCCCAAAAGGTGCTGAATAGTTACATCCCGAAAAGCAAATGAACCGCAGATTTACGCAGATGACCGCCGATAGAGGTTTGCGCAAATCCGCGTTCATCTGCGTAAATCTGCGTAAATCTGCGGTTGAAAAATTTTGATGCGCGGTCCTCGCGGCCCACCGTTTGGCACCTTCGCCCCTTCGCCCCTCTTCGTGTACAATCCCCGCTTTTCCGAAGACGGCCCCCATCATGTTGGAATTGAATCCGATCGTTAACAAAATCAAAGACCTGCAAGGGCGCGTGGCCGCCCTTAGGGGGTATCTTTGACTACGATGAGAAGCGCGAGCGGCTCGAAGAGGTAAACGCCGAGCTGGAAGACCCGGCGGTCTGGAACCAGCCCGAGCGGGCCCAGAACCTGGGGCGCGAGCGCGCCGCCCTGGAGGCGGTGGTGAAGGGGCTGTCGACGCTGACCGACGGCCTCGGCGATGCCGCCGAGCTGCTCGAGATGGCCGCCGAGGAGGGGGACGAGGAGACCATCGGGGCGGTGGCCGCCGACCTGGAGGGGTTCGAGGCCCACGTCGGCCAGTTGGAGTTCCGTCGCATGTTTTCCGGCGAGATGGACCCCAACAACGCCTTCCTCGACGTCCAGGCCGGGTCCGGCGGCACCGAGGCCCAGGATTGGGCCTCGATGCTGCTGCGCATGTACCTGCGCTGGGGCGAGCGGCGCGGCTTCAAGACCGAGCTGATGGAGGTCTCCGACGGCGAGGTGGCGGGGATCAAGTCGGCCACCATCCGTTTCGAGGGGGAGTACGCCTACGGCTGGCTGCGCACCGAGATCGGCGTCCACCGGCTGGTGCGCAAGTCCCCCTTCGACTCGGGCAACCGCCGCCACACCTCCTTCGCCTCGGTCTTCGTCTCGCCGGAGATCGACGACAACATCGAGATCGACATCAATCCGGCGGACCTGCGCATCGACGTCTACCGCGCCAGCGGCGCCGGCGGCCAGCATGTCAACCGCACCGAATCGGCGGTGCGCATCACCCACAACCCCACCGGCGTGGTCACCCAGTGCCAGAGCGAACGCTCCCAGCACCAGAATAAGGACCACGCGATGAAGATGCTGCGCGCCAAGCTCTACGAGCTGGAGCTGCAGAAGCGCAACGCCGAGGCCCAGGCCCTGGAGGACTCCAAGGCCGACATCGGCTGGGGCAGCCAGATCCGCTCCTACGTCCTCGATCAGTCGCGGATCAAGGATCTGCGCACCGGTCACGAGGTCGGCAACACCCAGGCGGTGCTCGACGGCGACCTGGACGGATTCATCGAGGAGAGCCTCAAGTCGGGGCTATAGACCGGGGAAAAGCGGATGGACCTGCGGGTAAGGAGACCCACCGTGAAGAGCGGGCATTTCGACCAACTCGACGCCTGGAAGAAGAGCCATCTGCTGGTGCTGCGGGTCTACCACCTGACCGCCACCTTCCCCGGTGACGACCGTTTCGACCTGGTCGGTCGGATGCGTCGGGCGGCGGTGGCGGTGCCGGTGCACATCGCCGACGGCTTCGGGCGTGGCGGTGATGAGGGGCTGGCGCTCTACCGCCAAGCGCGGGGCGCCCTGGAGGCGCTGCGCTACTATTTCATCCTCGCCCCCGATCTCGGGTTGGAGGGAGTGCAGCCGCTCCACCTGGAGAAGTGCGACGAGGTGGCGGAGAAGCTCGACGCGCTGATCGACGAAGCCGAGTCCTGAGTCGGGTTGCAACCATTCAGCACGGCGTGGGTTGTTAACCGCAGATTTCGCGGATTGACGCAGATTGACGAGACGAAAATCCGCGTCAATCCGCGAAATCCGCGGTTCACTTGATTTTTCACACTGATCGACGAAGCAGAGAATGACCGAACATACCGAAGAGCACCGACTCATCGCCGAACGGCGTGCCAAGCTGTCCACCCTCCGCGAGGCGGGGATCGCCTTTCCCAACGACTTTCGCCGCGATGCGCTGGCCGCCGACCTCCACGCCGAATATGGCGACAAGGAGAACGACTGGCTGGAGGCCAACCCGGTACGGGTGGCGGTGGCCGGGCGGATGATGGCCAAGCGGGTGATGGGCAAGGCGAGCTTCAGCCACCTGCAGGACATGTCCGGTCGGATCCAGCTCTTCGTCCAGCGCGACGAACTGCCCGAGGGGCGCTACCAGGCGTTCAAGGGGTGGGACGTGGGCGACGTGGTGGGCGGCGCCGGCACCCTGTTCAAGACCAAGACCGGCGAGCTGTCGGTGAAGGTGGACGAGCTGCGCCTGCTCACCAAGTCGCTGCGCCCGCTGCCCGACAAGTGGCACGGGCTGACCGACACCGAGCAGCGCTACCGCCAGCGCTACGTCGACCTGATCATGAACCCCGACGTGCGCGACACCTTCAAGCTGCGTACCGCGCTGGTCGGCTACATCCGCAATTTCCTTAACGGCCGCGGCTATCTCGAAGTCGAGACGCCGATGATGCAGGTGATCCCCGGCGGCGCCGCCGCCAAGCCCTTCATCACCCACCACAACGCCCTACGCATGGACCTCTACCTGCGCATCGCCCCGGAGCTCTATCTGAAACGGCTGGTGGTGGGTGGCTTCGAGAAGGTCTACGAGATCAACCGCAACTTCCGCAACGAGGGGCTCTCCACCCGCCACAACCCCGAGTTCACCATGATCGAGTTCTACGAGGCCTACGCCGACTACATCGATCTGATGGACCTCACCGAGGCGATGCTGCGCGGCGTCGCCGAAGAGGTGGTGGGCAAGACGGTGATCGAATACCAGGGGCTCACCTGCGACTTCGGCAAGCCCTTTACCCGCATGACGGTGAAGGAGGCGGTGCTCAAGTACAACCCCGAGATCGCCGCGGGTGATCTGGACGACTTCGACAAGACCAAGGCCCACGCCGAACGCCTCGGTATCGAGGTTAAGCCCAGCTGGGGCCCGGGCAAGGTGCAGATCGAACTGTTCGAGGCCACCGCCGAGGAGAAGCTGCTCGATCCCACCTTCATCACCGCCTATCCCACCGAGGTCTCGCCGCTGGCCCGGCGCAACGACCTCGACCCGACGGTGACCGACCGCTTCGAGCTGTTCATCGCCGGCCGTGAGCTGGCCAACGGCTTCTCCGAGCTCAACGACGCGGAGGATCAGGCCGAGCGTTTCGCCAAGCAGGTGGCGGAGAAGGAGGCGGGCGACGACGAGGCGATGCACTACGACGCCGACTACATCAACGCCCTGGAGTACGGTCTGCCGCCCACCGCCGGCGAGGGCATCGGCATCGACCGGCTGGTGATGTTGTTCACCGACTCGCCGTCGATCCGCGACGTGCTGCTGTTCCCGCACATGCGTCCGCGCGAGGAGTAGGAAGGGGCTCGCACTGCCTCTTACCCACCAATCGGCCGATTGGTGGGTAAGAGGCAGGGCTTGCCAGCCCCCTGGATTCCCTCAACAATGCCCGCTCCACCCGCCGCGCTTGCAGAAGGGGCTTATCGTGGGCGACAAGACTCCGGCCAACGTGCTGATCGTCGAGGATGAACCGGCGACCCGACTGGCGCTCTCCAAGCTGCTCAGCAAGCGCTTTCCCGGCCTGGTCGTCGACCAGGCCGGGGACGGCGAGGCCGCCAGCCGGCTGATCGCCGAGAAGCCCTACCGGCTGATCGTCTGCGACTGGAACCTCCCGCTGAAACGGGGCGACCAACTGCTCGAGGAGGTTCGCGCCCGGGAGGAGGGTGGCGATACCCCCTTCATCCTGCTCACCGCCCGTTCCGACCGGGCGAGCGTGGTCAAGGCACTCAAGCTGGGGGTCACCAGCTACCTCACCAAACCCTTCGAACGGGACCAACTGCTGGAGAAGCTCGCCCCCTATGTCGGCGAGATCGGCGCCATGGCCGCCTCGGTGGCCGAGGTGGAGGCGAAGAAGGTCGAACGCGAGGCCGCCGCCCACGGCGAGACCGAGAAGTGGGACGTGATGGAGCTGATCGAGCAGATCGCCCGGTTGCTGAAGAGTGGCAA
The DNA here is from genome assembly GCF_054657215.1 of Endothiovibrio diazotrophicus. Lineage (NCBI taxonomy): Bacteria > Pseudomonadati > Pseudomonadota > Gammaproteobacteria > Chromatiales > Thioalkalispiraceae > Endothiovibrio > Endothiovibrio diazotrophicus. The sequence goes on along the minus strand of NZ_BAAHXB010000138.1, from coordinate 4,637 downwards.
GGTGGAGTTCCCGACCCTGCCCGACGTGGCGATGAAGGTCTCCGAGCTGATGCGCTCCTCGGAGACCGAGGTGGATGATCTGGTGCGCGCGATCCAGGTGGACCCCGGCATCTCTTCCAAGCTGATCGGCGTCTCCAACTCCGCCTTCTATCGTGGCAATTCCCCAAACAAGACCCTGGAGGAGGCGATCATCCGCCTCGGCATGAAGCAGACCCAGAACGTGGTGCTGATGGGCTCCACCGGCAAGCTTTTTACCAGCGACAGCCCCACCTTCAACGAACTGCTGACCAAGCTGTGGCGCCACGCCCTGGCCACCGCGGTCTGCTCCAAGATCGTCGGCGGCGAACTCAGCGTCTCCCAGCCCGAGGTGCTCTTCACCATGGGCCTGCTCCACGACATCGGCAAGCTGGTGGTGCTGCAACTGCTGCACACCGAATACCACGGCCTGAGCATGGAGGAGATCCAGCAGATCCTCGAAGCGCTCCACCCCACCGCGGGGGCGGCATTGCTCAAGGAGTGGCGCTTCCCGATCGAGATCGTCGAATCCGCCTCCTTCCACCACGACGTGGTCCACGGCAAGTTCTCCCTGCTGCTGCACATTGTCGGTTTCTCCAACCTCTACGTCCGCCACCTCGGCTACAGCCTGCTGGAGCCGGGTGAAGACGGCCCGGCCAAGCTGGCCGGGCAGTGCGGCGTCAACCTCAAGCCGGAGGCGCTGGCCGGGCTGGAGGAGCGGGTGCGCGAGGCGGTGGGGCAGCTCAGCGACAAGTTGTGATGTTCGGTTGGATGAGGCGTCGAGGTCGCCGGGCCCGCTTTCCCCTCTTCCTGGGTGATCTGTCGGTCGTTCCGCGATCGGCACTGCTCCGCCTGCTGGAGTTCGACGGGGCGGGCGGAGAGAAGGATATGGCGTTGCGGCGCTGGATCGCGGAGGCGCTTGAGCTGCCGGCGCTGCACCAGAAACGGGATTCCATCTCCGACTATCTGGTCATCGACGTGATGCTCGGTCACTACCGAACGGGAGGGAGTTTCGGTGTGACGGCGGGAGGTCACGGTCTGCTTCTGTTCTGGCGGCCCTGCGTGAAGCTCCACTTCCGGTTGAGGGACGGCGGGAGCGACGACGTGCTGGGCCGTTTTCGTGTTACGAAGAAGATGCGCTGGGGCGAATACATCCGCAAGGCCTTTTCGTGGCGCGGCCTGTTCGGGCTGGGCGGGCTCTCCAGTGATGACGAGATGCGTACGTTGCTGTTGGCTGGGCTGCTGGAAGGCATGAAATGGGCTCGGCGGAGGGCAAGCGCGTAGCCGTCTGCGGCTCATCGCCTTCCATGCCCACGACCTGAACAGGGTCCCCCGCAAGCTGCCGCTGTTGCCGGTAGGAGCGGCCCCGAGGCTGCGATGGCGCCGTTTCCGTTGCTGCCGTCGGTAGGGTCGGATGCGCTGCACTTCGTAGCGATCGCGGCCTGGGGGCCGCGCCTACAGGGGACTGATGGTCGTCATCGTCCTGTAGTGGAGGAGGGCGAGGAGGGCGACGCAGCTGAACGAAACCGCCGCGCCTACCGGAGCGCGCCGGCGCCCGCGAGACGCCCTATGGCAGCAGCGACCCGAGGTGCCTCGATGCCGCTGCCGAAAACCATCAAATCGCCTGCCGATACTCACGCAATACCTGTGCGAACAGCCGTTGCGGCTCCTGCGCCCGGATCGTCTCGACGAACAGTGGCACCCGATAACGGTAGCTCGCCTGCTCGCGGCCGATGACGTAGGCCAACTGCAACCGCTCCAGCAGCCGCTCCAAGCGGTGGCTGGGGATGTCGGCCCCCGCCGCCGCCAACTGCTCGCCGAGCCCGGCGAGGGTGAACGACTCCTGTTCGATGGTGGCGTAGACCACCAGCCGCAGCGCCAACCGCTCGCGCGGCACCTCGCTCAGCTCCTGCCAGCCGGCGAGGTGCCCGCGCAGGGCTTCGCTGTCCAGGGCGCGGCTGACGTCTTCACGGTCGATGGTGCGCTCGCTCGGATCGAGGCCCTTGAGGATCTCGTTGCAGGCGATGCTCACCAGGTTGGCGCGCTGGCCGGTGGCGTCGATCAACCACTTCAGGTTCGCCTCGTCGGCCCAGTGGATCGCCATGGTGGCCATCGGCTTCACCGCCAACTCGCGGCACGCTTCCATTTCAAGGGCACCGATGGTGAGGGTCTCGCCGAAGTTCTTCAGCGGCGATTGGTAGTCGTGGGTGGCGTGGCGGTAGAGCTGCCAGAAGCCGGCGAGGATGAACCAGGCGCGGCCCGACTCGCTGAGGCTGCGCAGCCGGTTGAGCTGCGGGTAGCCCGCCTCGCCGTCGGCGCGGACGAAGCGGTCCGCCTCGTCGATGAGGAAGAGGTGGGGGCGGTCGCTCTCCTCCAGCACCCGCTCGATCGCCGTCGAATCCGTCCCCTCCAACCCCAGGCTGCGCGTCCAGTAAGAGAGCAGGTCGGGGCCGCCGAGGGAGAGGTAGTGGCAGTGGATCTCGTCGCGGCCCCGGTAGTGGCGCTCCAGGGCCTTGAGCAGGCTCGACTTGCCGAGCTGGCGTCCGCCCACCACCAGATAGTTGGCCGGCTCGCGGTTGGTGATGTGGTCGATCAGCCGCTGGCGGCCGAAGAACAGCGCCCGGCGGTTGACCCCGCCGCCGGTCTGGTAGGGGGAGATCTGGCTCAGCTGGATGCGCCGGCTGAGGATTCGCGCCAGCTCCTCCAGGGGCGTCTCGCCGAGCAGCAGGGGGGTGAGTTCCTCCGGTTCGGGGACTGCCAGGCGCAGACCCTCCACTTCTTGCTGCATGGCGCAGAGGGTTCGTTGTACCTCGTCCCGCGGGTGGAGGAGGAGGATCACTTGGCCGCGGAGGCCCGGCTGTGCCCGCAGGATGGAGAGGGCTTCGCCGGCGTCCAGCTCCGCCGCCGGCAGGAAGAGCAGGCAGCGGGTGAGGTTGATGGGGAAGCGTTCGTCGAGGGGGAGGGTGAAGAGGCCCTTTTCCGGGGCCGGAGTTGGTTCCGGAGTGAGGACGAGGCGGTGGGTGAGACGCTCCAGGCGTTGTTGTGGGTCGTCGTGGCTGAAGCGCTCCGCTTCGTTGATTCGCGAAGGTGAGACCCGCACAGACTCCAGTACCGTCTCCCAGCGGCGGGTGCGGCGCAGCAGGGTGTGGGCCTCGGGGAGTTGGGTGAGCGGTAGCGCGAGGAGTGCCTCCGGGGAGCTGGAGACGCGCACGACCAGCGGGTGACGGTAGAGGCGGAGGTAGTAGAGGGCAATCAGGGCTGCAGTCAGCAGGGCGGCGAGGGCGGCGTAGAGTTCCCAGGCGGGTGTCGGGAGTACCACCGACCGGTCGGCGAAGTGCCACTTCAGCGGAGGATAACCTTGCGCCGCGGCGTCGAGGGTGACACGGGTCTTCTCATCGGGGATTGATCCCTCCGGTAGCGGGAAAGCAATCTCCGCCTGTTGGCCCGGATTGATGCGGGGACGGGTGAGGGTATCCAGCGGGTGGTTGAGGCCGGCAATGGCGAGGTTGAACTCGGCGCGTTCCAGCGCCTGTTTCCCGGTGTTGGTGAACTTCGTCACCAACACCGAACTCCCTTCTTCGTTGAGCCAGCGGGTCTCCTGCAAGGCGAGCTGTGGCGTCACCATGGTCACCGGGACGATCGCCTCCAGGGGCTTGCCGCCGTCGTGGGCGTGGTGGAGTTGCAGCTTGAGTTCGGCGTGGGTTCCTTCGGGGGCGTTCCAGTCGCTGAGCCAGCTCACTTCCGCTACCAGTTCCCGCTTCTCACCCGGTTCCAGGACGATTACGGTGTCGGGGCGCTTCACGCTCAGTCGCCGCCCGTTCTCTCCAATCCCCTCGCCGGTGATTCTCAACCAGTAGAGGGGGCCATTTCCGTTGTTTTTTACCTGCAGAGGGATTGGTGTGAAGGTGCCTACCCCCGTTTCCACCGGGAGGGGCTGCTCGGCCCAGGCCGGTTGGCCCGGCTGCGAGGGCTCCGGTGGTAGCCATGGGGTCAGGCGCCCGCTGAGCGGATCACGCAGCCTAATCAGGGTACCGTCGTCGCGGCGGTGGAAGCGGCCATCGTCAGAAAACCAGCACCACAAATCCTCTTGTCCACCCGTGAATAGTGCCCGCCAGGTGGCGTTTGAGGGGCTTGGGTTCCACAGGCGCACGGTTCCGTCGTCGGATGCGCTGGCGAGAGTCTTCCCATCGGGGCTGAAGGCGACGGAGGTTACCCGTGAGGAGTGTCCCTGAAGGGAAGCGACCTGGCGTCCGGAAGCGATATTCCAGAGCCGAACGGTTTGGTCGTCGGATGCGCTGGCGAGGGTCTTCCCATCGGGGCTGAAGGCGACGGAGGTTACCCATGAGGCGTGTCCCTGAAGGGAAGCGATCTGGCGTCCGGAAGCGATATTCCAGAGCCGAACGGTTTGGTCGGAGGATGCGCTGGCGAGGGTCTTCCCATCGGGGCTGAAGGCGACGGAGTCTACCCCTGCGGAGTGTCCCTGAAGGGAAGCGATCTGGCGTCCGGAAGCGATATTCCAGAGCCGAACGGTTTGGTCGGAGGATGCGCTGGCGAGGGTCTTCCCATCGGGGCTGAAGGCGACGGAGGTTACCCTTGAGGAGTGTCCCTGAAGGGAAGCGATG
>NZ_BAAHXB010000137.1:0-14711 GCF_054657215.1 Endothiovibrio diazotrophicus | reverse complement strand
TTTCGGAAAAGTGGGGCCGCCATCCCGCTTTCGCGGCCGATTAATCCATAGTCCGACAGGCTCCTAGGGGCCGCTCCTACAGCTCGTAGGTTGGGTTGAGCGTAGCGAAGCCCAACAGGCGTGCACGAGGAGTGCGGCGCAGAGAGTCAGGCGGCGGCGTGTTGCGACGTCCCTCGAACGTAGGAGCGGCCCCTAGGCCGCGATTGCCTACAGGGATGTAGGTACTTGGCGTGAGCAGGATGCGGAAGCCGGGCGCCATGTCCGTTCCTGCCACCTGCCAAATCGAGGCGCCTCACTCCGTCGTGATCGCGGCCTGGGGGCCGCTCCTACAGTGGGTCGCAGCGCCAGCTATCGATTGCCACACGTAATTCAGACATCGCCCTTTTTCGCCCAGGACTGGGCGTGGTCGTCTACGTCTCTCCTCACAGGGCCGCCCCTTGGAGTTCCCGCAGGCAGGCGCGCTCCTCCTGGTCCAGCACCTCCAGGTCGCGGGCGGACTCCAGCGCCGCCAGCTCGTGGCGGCAGCGGGCGAAGTCGCCGCTGACGAAGGCGAGGCGGGCGGCCAGCAGCGCCATGGGCGCGGGCCAACGCCCCCGCTCCCGCTGCTCCTCCAACGGCGCCTCGGCGGCGGGCAGGTCGCCGCGCAGCTCCCAGGCGGCGAGGGCGGAGAGATAGCGCGGCTCCCAGCGCCAGGGGTCGAGGCGGGTGGCCTCCACGGCGCACGCCTCCACCTCCCCGCCATCCCCCGCCCGCCGGAGGAGCTCCGCCAGCTCCATCCAGCCGCGGTAGTCGTCGGGGGGAAACGCCTTGCGGTGTTGGCGCAGGCGGGCGCGGGCCGCGGCGCGGTCGCCCCGCTCCAGGTGGAGCAGCGCCAGGGGGCGGGCGGCCTCCGGGTGCTCCCCCTCGTACCCCTCCAGCCACGCCAAGTGGCGCCGCGCCGCCGCCTCTTCGCCGAGGGCGAGGGCCGCCTCGGCGGCGAGGGCGTGGGCCGCCGGATGATCCGGCTTTTCCGTCAGCACCCCCTCCATCAGGTCCGCCACCGCTTCCCAACGGCGGTGAAACGCCAGCGCCTCACGAGCGCAGAGCAACCGCTGCTCCACGTCGGCGACCCCCTGATTCACCGCTCTCACGGCGCGCTCCAGCTCCAGCAGGTGTTGCGCCCACTGCTCTTCCCCCTGGCGCTGCTTGGTTAACGCCAGGTTATGCCAAGCGTTGGCGTAGAGCGGATCGATATCCAACGCCTCGCGGTGGTTCACCTCGGCCTCGTGGTAACGCCCTTGCCCAACAAGGACGCCGGCCAGGTTGTTCCAGGTGGAGGAGCTGAGCGGGTTGATGTCCAGCGCCTCGCGGAGGATTGCCTCGGCCTCGTGGTAACGCCCTTGCCCATTAAGGGCGTTGCCCAGGCTGCCCCAGGCGTTGGCGTCGTGCGGGTCGATGTCCAGCGCCTCACAGCAGGCCGCCTCTGATTCGCGGTGACGTCCCTGTGAGGAAAGGATGTTGCCCAGGTTGTTCCAGGCGCTGGCGTTGAACGGGTTGATGTCCAGCGCCTCACAGCAGGCCGCCTCTGACTCGCGGTGACGCCCCTGTGAGGAAAGGATGTTGCCCAGGTTGTTCCAGGCGCTGGCGTTGAACGGGTTGATGTCCAACGCCTCGTGGTAGGCCGACTCGGCTTCGGGGTGCCGTCTCTGCTCGTAAAGGACGTTGCCCAGGTCGATCCACGCGTTGGTGCTGAGCGGGTCGATGTCCAATGACTCGCAACAGGCCGACTCGGCCTCGCGGTGGCGTCCCATCTCGAGAAGGGTGGCTCCGAGGCCATTCCAGCAGCCGGCGTCCGAGGGATCCGCGTGGAGCAGCCGATAGAAGCATCGTTCCGCCTCGCGGTAGTCGCCCCGATCGTAGTCCGCCCGTGCTTGCCGTCTCAGGGCTTCGCGCCCCTCTTTGGAAAGCACCGTTGGCGGCTCCTCGTTGCTCCCCTCTCCATTCTCCGCCGCGCCCAGCGCGTTGAGACTGGGCAGCGTGGCGGTGCGAGGCGGTGGGGATGTCGGGGCGGTCTCGGCCACGGGCTCCGTCGATACCGCCTGTGCCTTCCGCGGCGTCTCCAGCCGCCCCTCCGCTAGGGCCGTCAGCCGCGCCGCCTTCCCTTCCGCCGGCACCGTCGCCAGCCGCTCCAGGGCGCGCGCCGGGTGGTGCAGGGAGAGCCAGAGGCGGGCGAGGTCGAGGGCGAGGCCGGGGGTGTCGGGGTGTCGGGCCCGGAGCGCCTCCAGGCTCCGCGCCGCCGCCTCGGGGCGGCCGTGGAGCCAGTGGTGGTGTCCCTCGGCCCAGGGGCGGAAAGGGGCGCCGATCCCCAGGCGCAGCGCGCGGCCGAGGGCGTCGCGGGCCTCGCCGCGGGCGCCGCTCGCCAGGGCGAGGCGCCCGCGCTCATACCAGCCGCGGGGGTGGGCCGGGTTGACACGGGTCGCCTCGCGCTGGCTCTCCAGCGCCGCCGTCTGCTCCCCCTCGCCCTCCAAACGGAGTCCGAGCAGGCAGTGGAGGTCGGAGAGTTCCGGGGCGCGGTCGCGGAGCGCCTGCAGCGCCTCGGGGTCGCGCAGTTGCTCCCCGGTGAGGCCACCCTCGCGCAGCTCCTGGCGCAACAGGGCGTCGGCGTCGCCGCACATCCCCTCGCCCAGTTGGAGGGAGTCGGCCTGGCGCAGGATGGCGAGGCGCCGCTTCAGCCCCTTGTCGTCGGGCAGCGGCTCCAGGCGCCAGCTCTCCCGCTGCTTCGCTCCCAGTCCGGGGTGGCCGAGGATCGACTCCCAGTAGTGTTCGGGGGTGACTCCGAGGGCTGTCAATCGCTCCCGCTCCGCGCCCGCCAGGCGGTGGTAGGCGGCCGCCTCCGGGTCGGTCTCCCGGAAGTGGGCCTCCAGTGCCTGATGGAGCGATCGGCGCTCCGCCTCATGGCCGTCGACGGTGGCCTCCAGGACGGCGCGGGTGACGCGGTGGAGGCGGTAGGGGTGGCCCGCCCACTGCGGGGGGAGCAGCAGCCCCACCTCGACCAGCCGGGGGAAGAGCCGCCCGCTGCCCGCCGCCGCGGGGAAGAGCCGTGCCTCCAGGGCAGGGTCGTCCGTCAGGCGCAGGGGCAAGGTGAGCCGCCACGGCGCCTCGGCCACGGCGGCCAGGTCGGTGACTCGGCTGAGCAGCCGGTCGTTGAGGTAGTGGTGAAGGCCGCGCTGGGGGTCGCGCAGGAAGCGTCGGCTGAGCGTCTCCCACTCCTCCAACAGGCGGGGCGGCGGCGCGCCGTCGTCGAGCCCCTCCTGGATCAGCCGCAGCGACAGCTCCACCAGCAGGGGGTTGCCGTGACAGAGCCGGGCTACCCGCTCCGCCAGCCGCTCGCCGATGGTCTCCTCCTCGCTTTCAAGGGCGGCGAATGCATCGTCTTCGTCGTAGCGGAACGCTTGCTGAATATGGTCGGCGCTCAGCCCGTGGAGCTCGCCGGATCTGTACAGGCAGCCGGCCGCCTCCTGGCCGAAGGGGGGCATCGGCGAGCGGCCGCTCACCACCGTCACCAGCGGGCCGGGGTCGCGCCACAGGTGGCGGTGGCAGCGCTCCAGGTAGTGGCGCAGGGAGAGGGTCTGGACCGCAGCGGCGGCGGGAGGCACCCAGTGGAGGGTGCCGTCGGGGTGGTTGCTGAGGCTGCGGGTCTCGATCAGCACGCTGGAGGCGAGGTCATGGTTGTCCACCAGCCACACCACCGCCCCGCGTCTCAGCTCCTTGGCGAGCGCTTCGGTGAGGCGTCGCTCCGCCTGTTCGGCGAGCCGGCCGCGGAACCAGCGCAGGCCGGAGAGGAGGAGTCGCAGCAGCAGCAGGGCCTGTTGCGGCAGGCCGGCGGCCTTGAGCGCCTGTTCCACCGCCGCGGGGGTCTCCAGCGGCAGCTTGCGGGCGAGGAGGAGTTGCAGCCGGGGGAAGGGGTGGCGCAGCCAGCGCTGCATCTCCACCACCTCCACCGCCAGCCAGAATTCGGCGGCGGAGAGGGCGTCGCGCGTCCCCTGTAGCGCCGCCAGCAGTTCGCCGTCGAGGTGGAGGCAGAGCGTCCCCCGCGTGGCGCACTCCTCCTTGAACCGCTCCAGCAGCGTGCTCTTGCCCATGCCGCTGGGGCCGTAGAGTTGCCACAGCAGGCTGCGTCCCCCATTGAGCGCATCCTTGAAGGCCTGGCGCTCCAGCTTTCGTCCTACGATTCCCATATTCGTCCCCCTTCCCTGGCCACAAGCTACCCCAAAAAGGAAGGGGCGCTCAATGACGGAGAGGGGGCCTCATGCGCCTCCGGGAATCCTGCCTCCTGTTCGACGCTCCGCGTGGGGTTGGGCGGTGTCGCTCTGTCGCCGGAGAAGCTCGTCGGGTAGCTGGAGATGGTGGTCGGCTCGGGGGGCTTCTTGTGGTGCTGCGGGTGAGCCACTCCATGTGGGTGATCAGCCCCCGCATTACCGGGTTGTTGTCGCACTCGGCCGGGTCGTTGTCGGTGGCGCAGCGCTGGCGGCTGTTCATGTTGCGCTCGAAGCGGCCGTTGATCCGCTCCGGCAGAACGGAGGCATCGTGTGCTTGGGGATCTGCCGTGCTTCCGAACGGGACATCCCGTTCGGAAGGGGCATCACGGCATTGGGTCTGCTGCCTTCGTTCGCGTCGGCGCGGTAGCGCCGACCTACGGGCAGGGGAGCGGTACCTGCACGCCGTCGACGCGGCCGGGGGCCGGTGGGCGGACCTCGCCGTCGGGACCGGCGCCGGCCTTCCCGGGTAGGCCAATGTCTACTTGCGCCAGTAGGCCGGGGTGAACAGCACCAGCAGGGCGAAGATCTCCAGCCGGCCGAGCAGCATGGCGAAGCAGAGCACCCACTTGGCGGTGTCGTTGAGGCCGGCGTAGTTGGCGCCGACCTCGCCGAGGCCGGGGCCGAGGTTGTTGAGGCAGGCGGCCACCGCGGAGAAGGCGGTGACCAGATCGAGGCCGGTGGCGGCGAGCATCAGTCCCATCACCGAGAAGCTGGTGACGTAGAGCGAGAAGAAGCCCCACACCGATTCGACCACCCGCGGCGAGACCGCCTTCCTGCCGAGCTTCACCGGGATCTGCGCGGAGGGGTGGATCAGCCGGGTGATCTCGCGGAAGCCCTGCTTGTAGAGCAGCACGAAGCGGATCACCTTCATGCCGCCGCCGGTGGAGCCGGCGCAGCCGCCGACGAAGCTGGTGAGCAGCAGCAGCACCGGCAGGAATCCGGGCCAGTGGTGGTACTCGGCGGTGGTGAAGCCGGTGGTGGTGCCGATCGAGACCGCCTGGAAGACCCCCAGCAGCAGCGCCTCGTCGAGCTGGTCGGCGGTCTCGGTGTGGAACAGATAGGCGCAGGTGATCAGCGCGATGCCGAACAGCAGCAGGCCGTAGAAGCGGAATTCGGGGTCGTGCCGGTAGGGGGTGAGGGTGAGCGAGCGGGCGGCCACGAAGTGGAGCGCGAAGTTGATCCCGGCGATGAACATGAAGAGGATCGCGATCAGCTCCACCAGCGGGTTGTCGAAGTAGCCCATGCTCGCGTCGTGGGTGGAGAAGCCGCCGATGGCCACGGTGGAGAAGCTGTGGGCGAGGGCGTCGAAGCCGTTCATGCCGGCGGCCCAGTAGGCGGCGGCGCAGGCCAGCGTCAGCCCCAGGTAGATGTACCACAGGCTCTTCGCGGTCTCGGTGATGCGCGGGGTGAGCTTGTTGTCCTTGATCGGGCCGGGGGTCTCGGCGCGGTAGAGCTGCATGCCGCCGACGCCGAGTATCGGCAGCACCGCCACCGCCAGCACGATGATGCCCATGCCGCCGAGCCACTGCAGCTGCTGGCGGTAGAAGAGGATCGAGCGGGGCAGCTCGTCGAGGCCGATGATCACCGTGGCGCCGGTGGTGGTCAGCCCGGAGAGCGATTCGAAGACCGCGTCGGCCAACCCCATCGCCGGTTCATCGGAGAGCAGCAGCGGCACCGCGCCGGAGAGCCCGAGGACGGTCCAGAACAGCACCACCACCATGAAGCCATCGCGCAGCCGCAGCTCGCGTCGCTCACGGCGGACCGGCAGCCAGCAGAGGATGCCGATGGCGAGGATCCAGACGAAGCCATCGACGAACGGAGTGATGCTCTCGCCGTAGATCAGCCCGACCACCGCGGGTGGCAGCATGGTGACGCTGAAGACTACCAGCAGCAGGCCGAAGATGCGTTGGATGGCGGCGGGTTGCATTTTGGTTGAAGAGGAAAGGTAAAAGAGGAAAGTCAGAGGGGGGCGGAGAGGTACCGAATTTGGTGGGAGCCCCCGGAACGCCTTGTCTCCACACCCTCACCTCGTACCGGGAAGTGGACGAATTCCACTACAGTCCCTCCGCGGCAGTCCCCCTCGGACTTTTATCTTTCCTCTTTCCTCTTTCCTCTTCATATAAACGTGATGCCGACCTGGAACAGCGCCTCCACCTCCGGCACCCGGCGCTTGTCGACCAGGAACAGGATGACGTGGTCCTCGGCCTCGACCACGGTGTCGTGGTGGGCAATGATCACCTGGTCGCCGCGGACGATGGCACCGATGGTGGTGCCGGGAGGGAGCTTGATCTCGTCCACCGCACGGCCCACCACCTTGGAGGTGCGCGGGTCGCCGTGGGCGATCGCTTCGATCGCCTCGGCGGCGCCGCGGCGCAGGCTGTGCACTACCACCACGTCGCCGCGGCGTACGTGGGTGAGGAGCGAGCCGATGGTCGACTGCTGGGGGGAGATGGCGATGTCGACGATGCCGCCCTGCACCAGATCGACGTAGGCGGGGCGGTTGATCAGCGCCATCACCTTGCGCGCGCCGAGCCGTTTGGCCAGCATCGCCGACATGATGTTGGCCTCGTCGTCGTTGGTCAGGGCGCAGAAGACGTCGGTGGAGTCGATGTTCTCTTCGAGCAGCAGCTCTTCGTCGGCGGCGTCGCCGAACAGCACGATGGAGCGCTCCAGCTCCTCGGAGAGGCTGCGCGCGCGGGCCAGGTTGTGGTCGATCAGCTTGACCTGGAAGCGTCCCTCCAGCCCCTTCGCCAGCCGCCGGCCGATGTTGCCGCCGCCGGCGATGATCACCCGCCGGGCCTCGCGCTCACGTTGGGTCAGCTCGTCCTTCACCGCGCGAATGTCCTTCGAGGCGGCGATGAAGAAGACCTCGTCGTCGGCCTGGATGACGGTGTCGCCCTCGGGGATGATGGCGTGGTCCTCGCGGTAGATGGCGGCGACCCGCGCCTCCACCTTGGGCAGTTGCTGGGGCAACTGGCGCAGCTCGTGGCCGACCAGCGGTCCGTCGGCGTAGGCGCGCACCGCCACCAGCCGCGCCTTGCCGTCGGCGAAGTCGAGCACCTGGAGGGCGCCGGGGTGTTCGATCAGCCGGGTGACGTAGTCGGTGACCAGCTGCTCGGGGCTGATCAGCACGTCGATCGGTAGTGCGTCGTGGGAGAACAGCGCGGTGTGGGCGAGGTAGTCGGCGGCACGCACGCGAGCGATCTTCAGCGGGGTGTGAAAGAGCGTGTAGGCGACTTGGCAGGCGACCATGTTGGTTTCGTCGGAGTTGGTCACCGCGAGGATCATGTCGGCGTCCTCGGCGCCGGCCTGCAGCAGTACGTCGGGGTGGGAGGCGTGGCCCTCCACGGTGCGCAGGTCGAGGCGGTCCTGGAGGTCGCGCAGCAGATGCTCGTTGTTGTCGACGACGGTGATGTCGTTGGCCTCGCTGGCGAGGTTCTCCGCCACCGAGGAGCCCACCTGGCCGGCACCGAGGATGATGATCTTCATGCGCCGTGCCCGTGCTGGTGAAGAGTATTGTCCGCAAATGAACGCGAATGAACGCAAATGGAAGAGAAATCGGGGGATTGCTGAGGCAGGTGGGTGGGCGGAGGCATGGTCCGGTTCCCCGAAAGTGTGAGCGGGAGGGAACGCCGCGGGCTGGGCGCGAAGCGCCCGCCCGCATTGAATTTGCGTTCATTTGCGTTCATTTGCGGACAAATCTTCTTCTGGATCGGAGGGCCTCAGCCGACCACTTCCTTGGGGTCGATGCCGAGGGCGCGCAGTTTGCGGTAGAGGTGGGTGCGCTCCATGCCGGCGCGCTTGGCCAGCTGGCTCATGTTGCCGCCCACCTCGCGCAGCTGGTGCTCCAGGTAGAGCTTCTCGAAGGCCTCGCGGGCCTCGCGCAGGGGCTGGTCGAGGAGCGCGGGGGAGAGGCCGCCCCCTTCGTCGCCGGCGGGGCGGACGCTGCCGAGGGCCTGCTCCACCTCCTCCTGGCCGATCTCCTCCTGGTTGGAGAGGATCAGCAGCCGCTGCACCAGATTCTTGAGCTCGCGGATATTGCCCGGCCAGCCGTGATTGCGCAAGCGGTTCTGGGCCGCCACCGAGAAGCGGCGGTAGGGCAGCTTGTCGTGGTCGGCGAACCAGTTGAGATAGTAGTTGAGCAGCTCGGGGACGTCCTCGCAGTGCTCGCGCAGCGGCGGGAGGACGATGGGCACCACGTTGAGCTGGTAGTAGAGGTCCTCGCGGAAGTTCCCGGCCGCCACCTCCTCCTCCAGGTCGCGCTGGGTGGAGGCGATCAGCCGCACGTCGGTGCGCACCTCGGTGGAGCCGCCGAGGCGCAGAAAGCCCTGGCCCTGGAGGGCGCTGGCGAGGTGGGTCTGGGTCTGCATCTCCATGTCGGCGATGCCGTCGAGGAACAGCGTGCCGCCGTTGGCCTGTTCCAGCCGGCCGAAGTGGACCCGTCCCCCCTCCTCGGAGCCGAACAGCTCGAGCGCGGAGTTCTGGCCGGTGATGGTGCCCACCGGCACCTCGACGAAGGGGGCGTCGGCCCGCGGGCTGAGGGCGTGGAGGTAGCGGGCGAAGGTCTCCTTGCCGCTGCCCGCCTCGCCGATCAGCAGCACCGCGGTCTCCCGCTGGGCGACCAGCCGCACCTGTTCGCGCAGCGCCTGCATCGCCGCCCCCTTGCCCACCGGTTCGATCACCGTCTCGGTACGGCTGCGCAGGCCGCGGTTCTCGCGGGCCAGTTGGTCAGCCTCCAGGGCGCGCTCGACGGTGAGCAGCAGCTTGGCCAGCGAGAGCGGCTTCTCCAGGTAGTCGTAGGCGCCCAGCCGGGTCGCCTCCACCGCGGTCTCCACCGTGCCGTGGCCCGACATCATGATCACCGGGCAGTGGAGGGCGTTGCCCTCGTTCCACTCTTTGAGCAGCGTGATGCCGTCGGTGTCGGGCATCCAGATATCGAGCAGGATCAGGTCTGGGCGGCGGTCGCGGCGCCGCTCACGGGCGCTGGCGCCGTTCTCCGCCACCGCCACCTCGTAGCCCTCGTCGGCGAGGATCTCCTGGACCAGGTTGCGGATGTCGGGCTCGTCGTCGACCACCAGGATGTAGGGTGCGGTCATGGCGTTTCCCCCTCGTTGACGGAAGGACATCCAACGCGAAGGCGCAAAGGCGCGAAGGGGGTGACGGTGGAGGGTGGAGAACCGGCCTCCACCGGGGATTGAGTCTTCTTCATTCTTTGCGTCCTTCGTGCCTTTGCGCCTTTGCGTTGAACTTTTCGCTCTTCATTCTTCCGCGACCGCGCCGCCGCTCGGGACCGGCAGTCGGATGATAATTCGCGCGCCGCCGCCGACCAAGTTCTCCGCGCGGATCATGCCGCCGAGCTCCTCGACGATCTTCTTGACGATCGCCAGCCCGAGGCCGCTGCCTTTCGGCTTGGTGGTGACGTAGGGCTCGAACAACTGGTCGAACAGCGCCTCCGGGAAGCCGGGGCCGCGGTCCTCCACCGCCAGTTCGATGCCGCGGCAGGTGGCCTCGTCGATGGCCCGGGTGGTCACCGTGAGCAGCGGGCGGGTGACCCCCTCCATCGCCTCCTGGCCGTTCTTCACCAGGTTGTGCAGCAACTGGCGCAGCCGACCGGCGTCGCCCTCCACCGGCGGCAACCCGTCGGTCAGGCGCAGCTCCAGCCGGGTCGTGCCGCGGTAGAGTTCCAGCACCTCGGTGATCAGTTCGTTGAGATCCAGGGGTTCCAGCTCCATCTGCGGCGCGCGGGCGTAGTCGCTGAAGGCGTTGACCATCTCCTTCATCGCCTCCACCTGTTGGACGATGGTGTGGGTGGAGCGTTCCAGGATCGCCCCCTCCTTGGGGCCGAGGGTGCCGGCGAGCTTGTGGCGCAGCCGCTCGGCGGAGAGTTGGATCGGGGTCAACGGGTTGCGGATCTCGTGGGCCAGGCGTCGCGCCACCTCGCCCCAGGCGGCGTTGCGCTGGGCCTGGATCAGGGCGGTGAGGTCGTCGAAGACCACCACGAAACCGCCGGGGGCGTCGGCCAGGCGGGTGCCGCGCAGCATCAGCGCCTGACGTCCTCCGCCGCCGAACAGGGTGACCATCTCACTCCAGTCGCCCGGGTCGCTGGAGAAGCGGCGGGCGAGGGTCTCGCAGAACGGCTCGATGTGCCCGAACTCGCCGGCCAGTGCGGCAAGTGGCGCGCCGATGCGCGAGGAGAGCTCCAGTCCCAGCACTTGATGGGCGGCGGCGTTGGCGGTGTGCAGACGCAGGTCGTCGGTGAGCGTCATCACCCCGGAGGAGAGGCGGCCGAGCACCGTCCCCAGGTAGGCGTGCTGGGCGGCCAACTGGCGCTGGCTCTCGCTCGCCTCGTCGCGTGCCTGGGCGAGGCGCCGGGTCATCCAGTTGAAGGAGTCGACCAGCACGCCCAGTTCGTCGTTGCCCGCCGGGGGGAGCCGGGTGTCGTAGTCGCCGCCGGCCACCGCGCGGGTGCCTTCGGCCAGGTCGCGTACCGGCTTGGCCAGGCGGCGGGCGGAGAAGAAGGCGGCCCACACCGCCGCGAGCAGCGACAGCAGCACCACCAGCGAGAGGGTCAGGGTGAAGCTGTACTTGAGCGGCTTGCGCAGATAGGAGAGCTCCTTGTATTGGCCATAGGCCTGCTCGACGTTGGTGGCCAGCGTGTTGTCGCGCTCGCTCACCGGGAAGAGCCCTTGCAGCAGGCGGTCCTCGCTGCCCACCCCGGCGCCGCTCACCCGCACCACCACCCGGGCCAGCAGGCCGCGATTGGGCGCTGCCTCCAGGCCGACGTAGCTGCCGCTTTGACGTAACTGGATCATCACCCCCTCGCCCGGCAGGTCGGGGACGATGGAGAGCGGGTCGGCGCTGGAGGAGGCGATCGCCTGGCCGTTGGAGCGCATCAGGGTGAGTTCCTGGGCGCCGCTGGTGTGGCGCATCTCGTCGAGGGTCAGCGCCGCCAGGTTGTTGTTCACCGAGGCGAGCCGGTCGGCCATCCCCTGGCAGCGGTTGAGCGCCTCGCGTAGCGGTGCGTCCAGCGCGCCGCGGCCGAGGGCCAGGGCGTCCTCCAGGGCCTGTTCGATGCGCACGTCGAACCAGCTGTCGATGCCGCGGTGGAGGAACTGCAAAGAGAAGGAGTAGACCACGGTGAGCGGTAGCACCGCCAGCAGCACGAAGGTGAGCACCAGCCGCGCGGTGAGCCGCGAGCCCGGCTCGCGGGCGCGATACTGGCGCACCAACCGGGCGAAGTGGCGACCGATCAGCGCCAGCAGGATCAGCAGGCCGAGAACGTTGACCACCATCAGCAGCGAAAAGAGCGCGCTGAAGTGGGCCGAGCCGCGGGTCGCGTCGCTCATCAGCGACAGCGAGGCGAGCAGCAGCAGCACCAGCAGGACCACCGGCCGTGGGCCGGAGGTGAGCCGTCTCAGAAGTTCAACGGCCATTGATACCACTCGCTCTTCAGTCCCCAGGCGGGGGAGAAATAGGCCACCAGGCGCAACGGCGTCGGCAGCTCCTCCAGGTCCAGTACCGCCCGCAGCCGGGCCCGGTAGCGCTCCCCCTCGATCAGGGTGGCGTGCCCCATCAGCGGTAGCCCGCGCACCGCGCCGAGGGAGGCGAGTGCCTGATAGCGGCTGCTGTAGGCGCGTTGGGCGCCGCTCGCCCGGTGGGTCACCAGGTATTGCTCGGTGAGCGGGTGGAAGGCGATGCGATAGGCCAGTGACAGTGCCGCCACCCTTTCCGGCCACGGCAGCGTGCGCTCGCGCAGCACCTCCACCTCCAGCCGGATGGTCAGCGGCACACCGCTCTCCAGGGCCTCGACCACCGGCGGCGAGAGCCGGTAGGCGAGGTCGGCGTCGAGCAGGTACTTCTCGCCGCTGGCGACCACCCGCGCGTCGCGCACCGCGAACTCCCCCTCCGCGGCCAGGGGGGCGGCGCTCCAGGCGAAGAGCAGGGTGAGGGCGATCAGCAGGCGCATCGGTGGCGGGCGGCGTGGCGGGGAGGGGCCTATCCTACTCTTCCCGCCACCGATCGGCGAATCGCCGGCGCACCGGTCGCCGCCTTCGCAGTTCGCTGGGGGCTTGTTACCATGCCCGCATCAAGGGTCGTGGGAGGGGCCGCCGTGAATGGGCTGCATCAGTTGAATCTGCGCTATGAGTCGGCCGAGGACCGGTTGTTGCTGCTCATCCGCACCAGCGAGGGCAACGAGATCCGGGTGTGGCTCACCCGCCGCTTCACCCGGCTGTTGCAGCAGGTGCTCGATAGTGCGGTGGAGCGGATGGTCGATCAGGTGCTGGCGGGGCGATCGCCCTCGCCGGTCGCCGCCGCGCCGGCCTCACCCGCGACGGTGGAGCTGCCGGTCACGGCACCGTTGGACCGGGAGCGGGTGAAGGCGTTCCAGCGTGAGCACGCCCGCTCTACGGTGAACCTCTCCAGCGAGTACGTGGCGAAGGCCGTCGGCTACCCGATGGGGGAGGTGCCGTTGCTCGCCTCGCGTATCGAATCCCGTCTGCTCGACGGTGATGCGCTCAGTCTCACCTTTGCGGTGGGGGAGCAGCAGGGGATCAATCTGGCGCTCGATCGTGACCATCTGTTCGCCTTCGTCGACATGGTCGATCAGGGGGCGGTGGTGGCGGAGTGGGGGTTGCCGGTGCGGCAGCAGGCGGAGGGGAGGGCCGCGGCGGCGGGGGTTGTCCACTAGTGGGGTAGGTTGTGCCCGCTGTGCATAACGGCGGCACTTCGCAGAAGAGGAGGTAGGGCCGTCAATCAAGCGGGCTCCGCTCACCACGGCGCGCGCGGCGCGCCCTATAGGGCGTGCCGCGCGCGCCACAGCCTTTCAGTCGGCACCGCTCCGTAAGCCGGGGTTCGGCGCCGCGGTGGGCACGGCTCTTCCGATGCACCGCTTCAGCGCTTCCCGATGAGCGCGTAGTAAAAGCCGTCCATGTCGTCCTCACCCGGGAAGCGCTGGCGGCCATGGCGGCGGGGGTGGCCCCAGGGGGCCTCGATGGGCCGTTCTTCGGCGTCGACGGTACGTTGCAGGAAGGCGTCGATCTGCGCCTCGTTCTCCTCCGGCAGCACCGAGCAGGTGGCATAGAGCAGGGTGCCGCCCGGCGCCAGCAGCGGCCACAGGGCATCGAGCAGCCGCGCCTGCTCCGCCACCAGCCGGGCCACTTCGTCGGGGGTGCGCAGCAGCTTGATGTCGGGGTGGCGGCGGATCACCCCGGTGGCACTGCACGGGGCGTCGAGCAGGATGCGGTCGAATGGCCGGTGGTCCCACCAGCGGGCGGTATCGGCGGCATCGGCGGCGACCACGGTCGCATCCAGGCCGAGCCGCGTCAGGTTCTCCTCTACCCGTTTCAGCCGCTCCGGGTCGCTGTCCAGGGCGGTCACCTCCGCGTGCGGCTGGTGCTCCAGCAGATGGCCGGTCTTGCCGCCGGGGGCGGCGCAGGCGTCGAGGATCCGCTCGCCCGGCTGCGGGTCGAGGAGTTCGGCGGCGAGCTGGGCGGCGCCGTCCTGGACCGATACCGCCCCCTCCGCGAAGCCGGGCAGCGCCGTTACGTCGTGGGGGCGGTCGAGGCGCAGGCCCTGGTGGGTATGGGGAACGGGGCGGGCGGCGATGGCGGCGTCGGTCAGCCGCCGGGCGTAGCCGGTGCGGTCGCCGCGCAGGGCGTTGACCCGCAGGGTCATCGGCGGATGGCGGTCGTTGGCCGCGACGATCTCGCGCCATTGCCCCGGCCACGCCGCTCTCAACCGTTCGATCAGCCAGCCCGGGTGGTTCAGCTCCGCCTCTTCCGGGAGCGGCGCGGCGAGCAGTTCGTCGCGGCGGCGCTGGAAGTTGCGCAGCACCCCGTTGACCAGTCCCCCGGCCCACGGCTTGCCCAGCTTGCGGGCAGCGGCCACCGTCTCGCCCACCGCCGCGTGGTCCGGGATGCGCAGGTGGAGCATCTGGTGGAGGCCGACCAGCAGCAGCGCGCGCACCTCCCGTTCCTTCGCCTTGAGGGGGCGCTCCAGCAGCCGGTCGAGCAGGTGGTCGAGGGTGAAGTAATGGCGCGGCACCCCGTAGCAGAGCTCCTGGAGCAGGCCGCGGTCGGCGGCCTTCACCTTCTCCAGGGCGGGGGGCAGCAGCGAGGAGAGCGAACCTCGCCCGGCGAGCAGCGGGGCGAGGACGTGGGCGGCGACGAGACGGGGGTTCATGGGCGAGGGCCTGAAGGGGGGGCGGGGGATTATAGCGTGGGCTGCAGGCTTCAGGCTCCAGGCGAAGACGTCTCTCTTCGGTCGGCGTTTTCGCCTTTTTTGCTTTTGGGGTTGGCAGTCGCTTTCCGACGGCTTCGTCCCGTTCGGTGGCGGTGGCGCATCTCTGGTTACGACGCTCTGCGTCGTAACCGGGGAGCTTGGACGCTCTGCGTCCTCTCGTGCTCGCTAGGG
>NZ_BAAHXB010000136.1:0-14756 GCF_054657215.1 Endothiovibrio diazotrophicus | reverse complement strand
GTGATCCCTTGGCAAGCGCCGCAACGCGGGCCTGGCGCTTCCGGGGGGGCGCCCTTCGGGCGAGCCGCTGGGCGGCCATCCGCAGCAAAGCGCCCTCTTGAGGCACGGCGGCTGCCCCGGCGAGGGCGTGCCTTGCGGCTGACCGCCCAGCGGCTCGCTGATGGCCGATTTGTGGGTAAGAGGCAGGACTAGCTCTTGTGCGCCCCCTTCGACCTCGACAAGGTAGAGACACCATGAATCTGCACGAATACCAGGCGAAGCAGCTGTTCGCCCGCTACGGCATCCCGGTCCCCCGCGGGATCGCCGCCACCTCCGTCGACGAGGCGCTCAACGCCGCCCGCGAACTGGGCGGCGAGCGCTGGGTGGTGAAGGCCCAGGTCCATGCCGGCGGCCGCGGCAAGGCCGGTGGCGTCAAGCTGGTCAGCGGCCAGGAGGAACTCTCCGCCTTCGCCGACGGGCTGCTCGGTTCCCGCCTGGTCACCGGCCAGAGCGGCGGCAACGGGCTTCCGGTCAACACCGTGTTGGTGGAGTCCACCGCCGAGATCAGCCGCGAACTCTACCTCGGTGCGCTGATCGACCGCGCCAGCAAGCGCTTGGTATTCATGGCCTCCAGCGCCGGCGGCATGGACATCGAGGAGGTGGCCGCGACCACCCCGGAGAAGATCCTCAAGGTGGCGGTCGACCCGGTGGCCGGCCTGCAGCCCTACCAGGCGCGCAAGCTCGCCTTCGGCCTGGAGCTGGAGGGCAAGCAGATCGGCGCCTTCGCCAAGCTGATGCTGGCCTTGGAGAAGCTCTTCAAGGAGAGCGACGCCTCGCTGGTCGAGGTCAACCCGCTGGTGGTCACCGGCGCGGGCGAGCTGATGGCGCTCGACGCCAAGGTCAACCTCGACGACTCGGCGCTCTACCGCCACCAGGAGCTGGCCGCCGAACGCGACGCCAGCCAGGAGGACGAGAAGGAGCACGCCGCCCACCAGCACGGCCTCAACTACGTCAGCCTCGACGGCGACATCGCCTGCATGGTCAACGGCGCGGGGCTGGCGATGGCCACCATGGACATCATCAAGCTGCACGGCGGCGACCCGGCCAACTTCCTCGACGTCGGCGGCGGCACCACTGCCGAGAAGGTGGCCGAGGCGTTCAAGCTGATCCTCGCCGGCGGCGGGGTAAAGGCGATCCTGGTCAACATCTTCGGCGGCATCGTGCGCTGCGACCTGATCGCCGAGGGGATCATCCAGGCGGTCAAGGAGGTCGAGCTCGACGTGCCGGTGGTCGCCCGCCTGGAGGGGACCAACGCCGAGGCCGGTCGCGAGCTGCTCGCCGGCTCCGGCATGAACATCATCCCCGCCAGCGACCTCACCGACGCCGCGCAGAAGGCGGTCGCCGCGGCGAAGCAGGAAGCGTGACAGCCACTCGCCCTTCTGATCGAACCGCAGATTAACGCGGATTTCCGCAGATTTTTCCAAGAATCCATCTGCGAAAATCTGCGTGAATCTGCGGTTGATTCTTTCGACGGAGAGAACCGAACGATGAGCATTCTGATCGACAACAAGACCAAGGTGATCTGCCAGGGCTTCACCGGCCAGCAGGGCACCTTCCACTCCCAGCAGGCGATCGCCTACGGCACCTGGATGGTCGGCGGCGTCACCCCCGGCAAGGGTGGCCAGCGCCACCTCGATCTGCCGGTCTTCAACACCGTCCACGACGCGGTGGCCGAGACCGGCGCCGAGGCGACGATGATCTACGTCCCCGCGCCGTTCGCCGCCGACGCGATCCTCGAAGCGGCCGACGCCGGCATCAAGGTGATCGTCTGTATCACCGAGGGCATCCCGGTGCAGGACATGCTCAAGGTGAAGGAGTCCCTGAAGCAGTATGGAGCACGCCTGATCGGCCCCAACTGCCCCGGCGTGATCTCCCCCGGCGCCTGCAAGATCGGCATCATGCCCGGCGCGATCCATCAGCCGGGCAAGATCGGCATCGTCTCGCGCTCCGGCACGCTGACCTACGAGGCGGTCTACCAGACCACCCGGGCAGGCCTCGGCCAGTCCACCTGCGTCGGCATCGGCGGCGACCCGATCCACGGCATGAACTTCGTCGACTGCCTGGAGCTGTTCCAGGCCGACCCGCAGACCGAGGGGGTGATCATGGTCGGCGAGATCGGCGGCAGCGCCGAAGAGGAGGCCGCGGCCTACATCCAGGCGCACGTCACCAAGCCGGTGGTCGCCTACATCGCCGGCGTCACCGCCCCCCCCGGCAAGCGTATGGGCCACGCCGGAGCGATCATCGCCGGCGGCAAGGGCACCGCGGGAGAGAAGTTCGCGGCACTGGAGGCTGCGGGTGTCCGCACCGTCCAGTCTCCGGCGGAGATGGGAGCGGCGATGGCGGAACTTCTCTAACGTTGAACGTTTAGTGTTGAGTGTTTAGTGAAAGAGGGCGCTTCGTGCGACGATGCGGGATTGGCGCGCGAAGCGCACATTCACTAAACGCCGACGACAAGACAAACGGTGCACACTATGAAATTGAAGGTCATCGTGCATAAGGCGGAAGAGGGTGGCTACTGGGCCGAGGTCCCCGCAATCAACGGTTGCGCTACCCAGGGAGAGACCTTCGAAGAGTTGCTCACCAACCTCTATGAGGCAGTGGAAGGATGCCTGTCCGTGGACGTGGACCAACTGGATGTTTCCGAAAATGATGAGGTCCTGGAGATCGCCGTGTGAAATCGATATCCGGCCTGCGCATCGCCATCGCCCAGCTCAATCTGCTGGTGGGCGACATCGCGGGCAACGCCCGCAAGGTGATCGACACCGCCCTGCGCGCCCGCGACGAACACGCCGCCGATGCGGTGATCTTCCCGGAGCTCACCCTCACCGGCTACCCTCCCGAAGACCTGCTGCTGCGCCCCGGCCTGCTGCCCCAGGTGGAGAAGGCGCTGGCCGAGATCAACCGCGAGGTCGCCGGCATCCACCTGATCCTCGGCTACCCGCGGGAGGGCGCCAACGGCCTGCACAACAGCGCCGGCGTCCTGCGCGACGGCAGGATCCTCGGCGAATACCACAAGCAACAGTTGCCCAACTACAGTGTCTTCGACGAACGGCGCTACTTCACCCCGGGCGGCAGCCCCTGCATCGCCAATCTCAACGGCATCCATGTCGGCCTGACCCTCTGCGAGGACATCTGGTTCCCCGGCCCCGCCGCCCAGGCGCGGGAAGCCGGGGCACAGCTGATCCTCAACCTCAACGCCTCCCCCTTCCACGCCGGCAAGTGGCGCGAGCGGGAGGAGACCCTCACCCGCCGCTGCGCGGAGAACGGCCTGCCGATCGTCTACGCCAACCTGGTGGGCGGCCAGGACGAACTGGTCTTCGAGGGCGAATCGCTGGTGGTCGACGGCGCGGGCCGCGTGATCTTCCGCGCCCCGCAGTTCGAGGAGGGGCTCTACTGGGTCGACTTCGATCTGCTCGACGGCCGGGCGGTGCCGCGCCCGGCGGTGGCGGTGGCACCGCTGTCGCTGGAGGAGAGCACCTACCGGGCGCTGGTCCTGGGCGTGCGCGACTACGTCATCAAGAACGGCTTCCAGGGGGTGGTGATCGGGCTCTCCGGCGGCATCGACTCGGCGCTCACCCTGGCGATCGCCGTCGACGCCCTCGGACCGGACAAGGTGGAGGCGGTGATGATGCCTTCACGCTACACCGCCGACATCAGCCAGATCGACGCCGAGGCCGAGGCCCGCGCCCTCGACGTCCACTACCGGGTGATCCCCATCGGGCCGGCCGTCGACACCTTCAACGAGATGCTCGCCGAGGAGTTCGCCGGCACGCAACCCGACGCCACCGAGGAGAACATCCAGGCGCGCACCCGCGGCATCCTGCTGATGGCGATCTCCAACAAGCGCGGCAAGATGGTGCTCACCACCGGCAACAAGAGCGAGATGGCGGTGGGCTACGCCACCCTCTACGGCGACATGGCCGGCGGCTTCGCGCCGCTCAAGGACGTGCCCAAGACCCTGGTCTTCCGACTGGCCCGCTGGCGCAACGCGATCAGCCCGGTGATCCCCGAGCGGGTGATCACCCGCCCGCCCTCGGCCGAACTCGCCCCCGACCAGAAGGACGAGGATTCGCTGCCCCCCTACGAGGTGCTCGACCCGATCCTCGAGCGCTACGTGGAGCGCGACTACTGCGTGGCGCAGATCGTGGCCGACGGCTATGATGAGGCCACCGTGCGGCGGGTGGTGGGGATGGTCAACCGCAACGAATACAAACGGCGCCAGGCCCCCCCCGGGGTGCGCGTATCGCGCCGCGCCTTCGGCCGCGACCGCCGCTACCCGCTCACCTCCGGCTTCAGCCCGACGCACAGTTGAGGCGGACGGTTTGACCCTACGCAAACAACGCTACCGACACCCAAATTACGAAGGGGAAGAGAGATGAAGAAGATCGAAGCGATCATCAAGCCGTTCAAGCTGGACGACGTGCGCGAGGCGCTCTCCGAGATCGGCGTCACCGGCATGACCGCCACCGAGGTGAAGGGCTTCGGCCGCCAGAAGGGCCACACCGAGCTCTATCGCGGCGCCGAATACGTGGTGGACTTCCTGCCCAAGGTAAAGGTGGAGGTGATCGTCAAGACCGAAGACGCCGAGCGCTGCATCGAGGCGATCACCGATGCCGCCCGCACCGGCAAGATCGGCGACGGCAAGATCTTCGTCTACCCGGTGGAGAAGGTGGTGCGCATCCGCACCGGCGAAGAGGACGAGTCGGCCATCTAAACAACCCCCTCCCCGTCTCGTTGCCACGCTCCGCGTGGCAACGTCTTCTCCGACGCTCCGCGTCGCATCCCAAGTCCGATCAGCAGGTCGTGGGAGATCTCAACCACCGAACCGTCCCCAACGACCGACGCGGAGCGTCCAAAACGATGCGCCTCCGTCAACGTCAAGGCCGAGTTACCACGCAGAGCGTGGTAACCAGGGGTGGTTCATTCCAACACCTCGTTACCTCGCTCAGCCCCTCCCATCCAACCACACCACCTCGGTCTCCAACGAACCGCCGGGGCCGAGGATGAGGCGGCGGTAACCGGGCGGCCGCTCGTCGAGGGCGAATTCGTCGGCACCAGGGAGAAACTGCACCGAGGTGGCAGGAACGCCGAACAGCGGCACCCCGCCCGCCTGCCCTTCGAACGCCTGGTGGACATGTCCGAAGAGCACCCCCTTCACCCGCCGCCGGCCACGCAGCGCGGCGATCAGCGCCGCCCCGTTCTCCAGCCCCAGCTCGTCCATCCAGCGACTGCCCACCGCCACCGGCGGGTGGTGGACCACCACCAGGGTGTTCAGCTCCGGCGACGCCTCCAGCCAGCGATCGAGCCGCGCCAGCTCGCTCTCCGCCAACCGCCCACCTACTTCACGCGGCACGCACGAGTCCAGCGGCAGCACCTGCCACCCCCCGTCGCGCCACGGATGCATGAAATGGATCGGCCCGCCAGCCAGCCGCTGGGCCATGGTCGCCGGGTCGTCGTGGTTGCCGGGCACGCAGAGCACCGGACAATCCAGTTCAAGCAGCACCTCACGCAGCCGCCGGTACCCCCCGCCGAGTCCATCCTGGGTCAGGTCCCCGCTGGCGATCACCAGCGCCGGCCGCTCCGCGGCCACCCGCGCCAGCACCGCCCGCAGGCGCCCCTCGGCATCGATCCCCCGATAGTGCTCCTGCGGGTCGGCATAGAGATGAAAATCGCTGATCTGGATGACCTTCATGATCCCTCCGGGGAATGAATATCGTAGGGTGGAGAGCGCAGCGCATCCACCGAACCGGAGGCGCCGGCGCGCAGGACACGACGAGCCTTCCGAACGTCCCGGGGCTCGCCATCGGGCCCGTCGCTTCCGTTCTGGTGGATGCGCTGTGCTTATCCACCCTACGGGGCCTTCGCCTCGCGGTATACTGCCGATCATGAGCGATACCAAGACGAAGCGCGTGGCCTGCCCCACCTGCGGCAAGCCGGTGGCATGGGGCCCGGAGAGCCCGTACCGCCCCTTCTGCAGCGAGCGCTGCCGGCTGATCGACCTCGGCGAGTGGATCAAAGAGGAGCGCCGCATCCCCGGCCAGGACCTCCCCCCCACCTTCGACGACGACCCCGGCTGGAACGGGTAGCCTTTCCCCGCGCCGGCACTTCAACGCGGAGAACGCAGAGACGCGGAGTTCGCAGAGAAGAAATTTCGCCCCAAATCGCGCCTCATGACGCGCCGGCCACACTGCCGCAACCAACCCGCTTCTCTCTCTGTCTTTGCGCTCTCCGCGTCTCTGCGTTCTCCGCGTTTCCGGTGCCCAACTCGACTAATCGGACGGCCACAGGCCGGTGATCGCGGCGTAGCCCTGGGCGCCGTGGGTCCAGGTCCAGTCGAGGTGGCTCTCCTTCATGCCACCGAGGGCGTAGAGTGGGATCTTCGCCTCCTCGGTGATCGCCCGCAGCCCCGGCCAGCCGAGGGTCGGCGCGCCGGGATGGCTTTGTGTCGGCAGCACCGGCGAGATCACCGCGAAGTCGGCGCCGATCGCCTCGGCCCGGCGCACCTCGTCGAGGTCGTGACAGGAGGCGGTGACCAGGAAACGGCCATCCAGCGGCCGCCCCTCCAGCGCCAACAGCCGCGAGGCGGTGAGATGGACCCCGTCGGCCCCGATCCGCGCCACCAACGCCGGATCACCGTTGAGCAGCAACCTCGCGCCGCGCTCGCGGCACACCGCCAGGGCCTGCTCGGCGAGCCGCTCGTAGGCCGCTTCAGCCAATCCCTTGGCGCGCAGCTGCACCAGCCGGACACCGTCCCCCAGCCCCTGCCGGAGCTTGGCCAGAAAGGCCTTCGCGTCGTCGGCCGGCTCGCGGGTGATCAGGTAACGCTCGGGCAGGCGGCAGGCGGTAACGATGGGACGGTTGGCCGCGGGAAAGTCGTAGTCGCCCAGTCGCTCCGGGTCGACCCACACCACCGGCTGCCCCTCCTTGCCGTGGGGCTCGCCGCTGAACCGCTCCACCCGCCAGACATCGAGCAGTACCGACTGGTCCGGGTAGTCGTGGCGCACCCGGATCAGCGGCCGCGGCGCCTCGATGTCGATCCCCAGCTCCTCGTGGAGCTCGCGGGCGAGCGCCTCATCGACCGCCTCCCCCTCCTCCACCTTGCCGCCGGGAAACTCCCACAGTCCCCCCTGGTGCTGATGCTCGTGCCGCCGGGCGATCAACACCTCACCCTTGCCGTTGAACACCGCCGCCGCCGCAACATGGATCACCGCTCGATGCCTCCAATACAGAAGAAGATTTCAACGCAAAGGCGCGAAGGCGCGAAGAACGCAAAGGGGTATGAAAAAACGATCCCTTTGCAACCTTCGCCTCTTCGACTCTTCGCCTCCAGGAACGGAGATACGCGGCGCGAGCAGGACGCGGAAGCCGCCAAGCCTTTGCGTTGGATGTTCATACCCTCAAGTGCGGTACTCGGCGTTGATGCGCACGTACTCATAGGAGAGGTCGGTGGTCCACACCCGCTCCTTGGCATCCCCTCGGCCCAGGTCGACGGTCACGGTGATCTCCGGCTCGTTCATCACCGCCTGGCCCGCCGCCTCGGTGTAGGCGGGGTCGCGACCGCCGTCACGGACGATGCACACCTCGCCGAGGCGGATGGTCACCGCATCGAGATCCATCTCCTCGACGCCGGCGCGTCCCACCGCGGCGAGGATCCGCCCCCAGTTGGGGTCGGAGGCGTGGAAGGCGGTCTTCACCAGCGGCGAGTGGGCAATGGTATAGGCCACGTCCAGACACTCCCGCTCGTCGCGCCCCCCCAACACCTCGACGGTGATGAACTTGGTCGCCCCCTCGCCGTCGCGGATGATCGCCTGCGCCAGCTCCATGCAGACCGCGGTGACCGCCTCGCAGAGGGTCTCGAAGGCGGGACCGTAGCCCTGGATCTCGGGGATCTCCGCCCGCCCGCTGGCCACCAGCACACAGGCGTCGTTGGTCGAGGTGTCGCCGTCCACGGTGATCCGGTTGAACGACTCGTTCACCGCCTCCTCCAGACACTCCTGCAACCGCTCGGCGGAGACCGGCGCGTCGGTGGCGACGTAGGCGAGCATGGTCGCCATGTCCGGGCGGATCATCCCCGAGCCCTTGGCGATGCCGGTGACGGTCACCGTCCGCCCCTCGATCACCACCTGGCGGGAGGCCCCCTTGGCCACCGTGTCGGTGGTCATGATCGCGCGCGCCGCCCGTTCCCACCCCGCCTCGCTCAGATCGGCCAGCGCGGCGGGCAGACCGGCGGCCAGTCTCTCCACGTTGAGCGGCTCGCCGATCACCCCGGTGGAGAAGGGGAGCACCGCCTGCGCCGCGCAGCCGGCGAGCCCCGCCAGCGCCGCGCAGCTCGCCTCGGCGGCCACCATGCCGGCCGCGCCGGTGCCGGCATTGGCGTTGCCGGAGTTGACCAGCAAGAAGCGCGGCGCGCCCGCCGCCAGGTGGCGCCGGGCGAGGGTCACCGGCGCCGCGCAGAAGGCGTTGCGGGTGAACACCGCCGCGCCCCGCCCGCCCTCCGCCAGCTCCAGCACCACCAGGTCGTCCCGCCCCTGGTAGCGAATCCCGGCGGCGGCGGCCCCCAGGCGCACGCCGGGGACGGGGTGGAGAACGGGCAAGCCCTGCAAGCCAACAGCCATGATCGTGATCCTCTGGGTTGAATTAGGACGAAGCGGCCATTTTAACGCCGTACGCGGGCAGCCCGATACGGCCCTCCTTGCCTTTGGGAGCACGCTGGACAAGAGTTACGGTGGAGAGCGAAGAACAAACCGAGGAGCGTCTCATGTTTTCGACCATCACCAACTATTACGAGCGTCTGGTTTTCGAGCGGCTCCACGCCCTGCTCAAGGAGAAGGAGGGGGGCATCGACCCGGAATACCTGGACGACGTCGCCTGCGTCGCCCTGAACCGCCTGCCCCCGCGCTACGTCCGCCACTCCGTGGACCTCGCCTTCCACATGAGCGACGCGGAGTGGGAGGCGCTGCTCCAGGAAGTGGACGCCGTGGTCACCGAGTCGCTGGAGTTCACCAAGCGACGCCACGACGCCCGTCCCGTCTCCGGCGAGTACGAATAGAACGGTCGAGGCGTGGCCGGAAACGGGGACACGTCGACGCGACGCCGCGCCCTTCCGTCACGCCTCACGCGCAATCCATCACCTCTTCAAAATCCCTGCGCTGCGGTAGAATCGCTCCCCCCAAACCGACGGAGTCCCGCCATGGGCCGACGCACCCCGCTCTTCGACCTCCACACCGCCCTCGGCGCCCGCCTCGTCGACTTCGGCGGCTGGGAGATGCCGCTCCACTACGGCTCCCAGATCGAGGAGCACCACGCGGTACGCAACGATGCCGGGCTGTTCGACGTCTCCCACATGACCGTGGTGGACCTGCGCGGGACGGGCGCTCGCGACTACCTGCGCCGGCTGCTGGCCAACGACGTGGACCGGCTCCAGGCCCACGGCCGCGCCCTCTATAGCTGCATGCTCAACGAGGCGGGCGGGGTGATCGACGACCTGATCGTCTACTTCATGACCCCCGAGTGGTACCGGGTGGTGGTCAACGCCGCCACCCGCGACAAGGACCTCGCCTGGATGGAGGCGCACCTGGCCGGCTTCGACGCCACCCTCACCGAACGCGCCGACCTGGCGATGATCGCGGTCCAGGGTCCCAACGCCCGCACCAAAGCGGAGCCGCTGCTCCCGGCCGCGGCCATCGAGGCGGTGCGCGCCCTCGTCCCCTTCAGCGCCGTCGAGGCCGGGGAGTGGTTCATCGCCCGCACCGGCTACACCGGCGAGGACGGCCTGGAAGTGATGCTGCCGGCGGCCCGGGCGGAGGCGTTCGCCCGGGGATTGATCGAAGCCGGCGTACACCCTTGCGGCCTCGGCGCCCGCGACACCCTGCGCCTGGAGGCGGGAATGGCCCTCTACGGCCAGGACATGGACGAGGAGACCTCGCCGCTGGCCGCCGGACTGGCCTGGACGGTGAGCTGGACCGACGAGGCCCGTGACTTCATCGGCCGTGCCGCCCTCGCCCCGCAGCGGGAGAACCCGCCGCCGATGAAGCAGGTCGGGCTGCTGCTGGAGGGGCGCGGCGTGCTCCGCGCCCACCAGCCGGTGAGCTGCGACGGCGGCGCGGGCGAGATCAGCAGCGGCACCTTCTCCCCCACCCTGCAGCGGGCCATCGCCCTGGCCCGCGTGCCGCGCGATTGCGGCGACTCGTGCCAGGTGGACATCCGTGGCAAACTTCACCCGGCGCGGGTGGTCAAGCCCCCTTTCGTCCGTCACGGCAAACCTTGCATCGAGTTGTAAGGAGTTCGCCACGGAGCCACGGAGGGCACGGAGCGGAAACGGTCACACAACCTCCGTGCCCTCCGTGGCTCCGTGGCAAAAACGGTTTTCACCTCTTCGAACGGAACCCAATGACATGAGCAACGTCCCCTCCGAGCTGAAGTACACCGCCTCCCACGAGTGGGTGCGGGACAATGGCGACGGCACCGTCACCGTCGGCATCACCGACCACGCCCAGGAGGCCCTCGGCGACATGGTCTTCGTCGAAGTGCCGGAGGCGGGCCGTGCGGTGGCCGCCGAGGAGGCGTGCGCGGTGGTGGAGTCGGTGAAGGCCGCCTCCGACGTCTACAGCCCGCTGGCCGGCGAGGTGGCAGAAGGCAACGGGGCCCTGGCCGACGCCCCGGAGAAGGTCAACGAAGACCCCTACGGCGAGGGCTGGCTGTTCAAGCTGCGCCTCGACGGCGACCTCTCCGCCCTGATGGACGCCGGCGCCTACCAGGCCCACTGCGACGCTGAAGAGTGAACAAGAAGAGATATCCGCAAATGAACGCGAATGATCTTCTTTTCTGAGCAGGGATCGTCATGCCCTTCATTCCCCATACCGAGGAGGACGTCCGGGCGATGCTCGGCGCCATCGGCGCCGAGACCACCGAGACGCTGTTCGACGAGATCCCCGCCGCGCTGCGTGCCAAGCCCCTGGAGGGGATCGGCCGGGGCCTCTCCGAGATGGAGATCGGCCGGCTGATGGAGGAGCGCGCCGAGCGGGACGGCCGCTACCGCTGCTTCATCGGCGCCGGCGCCTACGAGCACCACATCCCGGCGGCGGTGTGGGAGATCGCCTCGCGCGGCGAGTTCTACACCGCCTACACCCCCTACCAGGCGGAGGCGAGCCAGGGCACCCTGCAACTGCTCTACGAATTCCAGACCATGATGGCGGAGCTGACCGCCATGGAGGTCTCCAACGCTTCCCTCTACGACGGGGCTTCGGGGCTCGCCGAGGCGGTGCTGATGGCGGTGCGCGCCAACCGCAAGTCCCATTCCAAGCGGGTACTGATGCCGACCACCGTCCACCCCGCCTACCGGGCGGCGGTGAAGAGCATCGTCGGCAACCAGGGGATCGAGCTGGTCGAACTGCCCTACGACCCGCAAGGCGGCCACACCGACCCGGCGCTGCTCGCCCCCTACGCAGGCCAGGACATCGCCGCGCTGGTGATCCCCCAACCCAACTTCTTCGGCGTGCTGGAAGAGGCGGACGCACTCACCGACTGGGCGCGGGAGAACCACGCGCTCTCCATCGCCCTGGTCAACCCGCTGGCGCTGGCCCTGCTCAGCCCCCCCGGTGAGTGGGGGAGCGAGGGGGCCGACATCGCCGTCGGTGAAGGCCAGCCCCTGGGCGCGCCGCTCGCCTCCGGCGGCCCCTACTTCGGCTTCCTCACCTGCAAGCAGGCGCTGGTGCGCCAGATGCCGGGGCGGATCGTCGGCCGCACCGTCGACCTCGACGGCAAGGAGGGCTTCACCCTCACCCTGCAGGCCCGCGAACAGCACATCCGCCGCTCCAAGGCCACCTCCAACATCTGCACCAACCAGGGACTGATGGCCACCGCCGCCACCATCCACCTCACCCTGCTGGGGGCCGAGGGGCTGAAGCGCACGGCGATCGCCTGCCACGCCAACACCAACCGACTGGTTGAAAGGCTCACCGCGGTGGAACGGGTGGAGGCGGTGTTCGACCGCCCCCGCTTCCACGAAGCGGTGCTGCGGGTGGACGCCGACTGGGCCACCGTCGCCCGCGCCCTCGAAGTACAGGGGATCGTCGGCGGCTACCCGCTGGGCGACGACTACCCGGAGCTGGCCGGCTGCGTGCTGGTCTGCGCCACCGAGACCAAGACGGAAGCGGACCTCGACGACTACGCCCGCCACCTGGAGCGCATCGTCTCCCGCCAACAACCCTTCGTCTGCCCCAACAAACGCCCTCGCGACGCCTGAGGAAAAGATTTGTCCGCAAATGAACGCGAATAAACGCAAATGAAAAGAGAATTCTCTTATTTGCGTTTATTCGCGTTCATTTGCGGACCCTCTTCTTTTTGAGAGGTTGATTTGCCATGCTGATCTTCGAACACTCCAGTCCCGGTCGCCGGGCCGCCGCCCAGGCACCGGCCGAGGTCGAGGGGGTCGACGACATCCCCGAGCGGTTCCTGCGCAAGGCCCCGCCGCGGCTGCCGGAGGTCTCCGAGATGCAGGCGGTGCGCCACTACACCCGCCTGTCGCGCCGGAACTTCTCCATCGACACCGAGTTCTACCCGCTCGGTTCCTGCACCATGAAGTACAACCCACGGGTAGCCAACCGGCTGGCCGGCCTCACCGGCTTCGCCCGCCGCCATCCGCTCGCCCCGGCCAGCACCGGCCAGGGCTTCCTCGCCTGCCTGTTCGAGCTGCAGGAGCTGCTGCGCGAGGTGACCGGCATGCGCGGGGTCTCGCTCTCGCCAATGGCCGGCGCCCAGGGCGAGTTCGCCGGGGTGGCGATGATCCGCGCCTACCACGACGCCCGCGGCGACACCGCACGCAGCGAGATCCTGGTCCCCGACGCCGCCCACGGCACCAATCCGGCTACCGCGGTGATGTGCGGCTATACGGTGCGCGAGATCCCCACCGGCGCGAACGGCGACGTCGATGTCGAGGCGCTACGCGCCGCGGTCGGCCCGCAGACCGCCGGACTGATGCTCACCAACCCCTCCACCGTCGGCGTCTTCGACCGCAACATCGAGGCGATCGCCGGCGTCGTCCACCAGGCCGGCGGGCTGCTCTACTACGACGGCGCCAACCTCAACGCCATCCTCGGCAAGGTACGCCCCGGCGACATGGGCTTCGACGTCATCCACATCAACCTGCACAAGACCTTCTCCACCCCCCATGGCGGCGGCGGTCCCGGCGCCGGCCCGGTCGGGGTGAGCGCGCGGCTGCTCCCCTTCCTCCCCGGTCCCTTCGTGGTGAAAAAGGACGACGCCTACGACTGGGGCACGGCGGACCGGAGCATCGGCCGGCTGTCGGCCTTCATGGGCAACGCGGGCGTCCTGCTGCGCGCCTACGTCTACGCGCGGATGCTCGGCGCCGAGGGGATGGAGCGGGTGGCGGAATATTCGACGCTCGCCGCCAACTATCTGATGGCGCGGCTGGTCGCCGAGGGGTTCGAGGCCGCCTACCCCGACCGGCGGGCCAGCCACGAGTTCATCATCACCTTCCGCCGGATGGCCAAGGAGCTGGGGGTAAGCGCCATGGACGTGGCCAAGCGGCTGCTCGACCACGGCCACCACGCCCCCACCACCTACTTCCCGCTGCTGGTGCCGGAGTGCTTCCTGATCGAGCCCACCGAGACTGAGGCGAAGGAGGAGCTGGACCGCTTCGTCGCGGCCCTGGTGGCGATCCGCCGCGAGGCCGAACAGAGCCCCGAGACGGTCAAGGGCGCCCCCCACACCCTGCCGGTGAAACGCCTCGACGAGGTCCGCGCCGCCCGCCACCTCGACCTGCGCTGGTCACCGGCGGAGTAGGCATGGCCTTCATGGTTCACCATTCTGCCCCCACCAAATTCTGATAGAATCAGTCGGAAATACACCTCGAACAGGACACCCCGATGGATTTCGATCATCTGAGCAAAGACCAGCGCATCCTGCAGATGATGCGCAAGACCCTGACCAACGTCATCCGTGACGTCACCCCGCCGCCGGGTCACGTCTCCCCGATCACCGAAGGCACCTCAAAGGACATCCGCGACTGCCTCGCGCTGATCTCCGCCCGTGAGCGGGAGCTGGCCGAGGAGCTGGGTCAGGGGAGCGACCTGCGCCCGCGCTTCACCGACGAGCCGAAACAGGCCGAGGTGATCCCCCTGCACAAGTCGGGGCTGACCAAGAAGTCGTGACCGAGGGCGGCGCACGCGCCGCCCCCCTTACCCGACCTCCTCCAGCTCGCGCAGCTTGTCGCGTACCGCCATCAGCACCTTGCCGTAGCGATTCTCCCCGCGGCCGTCCCGGCCGCAGCCCCAGAAGTAGTCATACTGGCTGTTCTCGACGATCTTGTCGCTCCCGGTGGCCAGCAGCGCTCGCGCCACCTCCGGGTGGGCGCGGGATTTGATATAGACCCCACGGGTCATCACCGTCTCCCGCACCCGCCTCCAGTCGCCACGCACCGCCCCCTGGTGGCGCTTGGCCACCTCGCGCGCCTCGTTGGGATCGGGGGCGCCTCTCACCGCCTCACGCAGCGCGTCATCCTCGAACTTCATCCCCTGGTAGTAGTGCTCCACCGAGGGCCATTCGGCGCCGTCCAACTCGAAGCCATGGCGGGAGAAGGCCGCCAGCAGGTGGGTCGGGTCGCCACGCGAGACGTAGACGGTGGGTTCCTGTTTGAAGGAGAAGATCATGGAATGCTCCTAATGGTGGATACTCGCCCGACGCTGGCAATCCAATCA
>NZ_BAAHXB010000135.1:0-14847 GCF_054657215.1 Endothiovibrio diazotrophicus | reverse complement strand
GGTGCGGCCCCGAGGCCGCGATGGCGTCGTTGACGATACTCCCGCGAGCGAGCGTCGAAGTGGGGGTGGCGGGGGGCCTCCAACCGCCCGAGGGGTTTCTCCCCGCGTCACTCCGCGCTATCGCGGCCTGGGGGCCGCTCCTACCGAAGACCGAGGTGCCGGTCGTCGATTTCAGATAAGGGATGTTGATCGTTCCCACGCTCCAGCGGGCGGGAATGAATCACCATGTAGGAGCGGCCCCGAGGCCGCGATGGCGTCGTTGACGATACTCCCGCGAGCGAGCGTCGAAGTGGGGGTGGCGGGGGGGCCTCCAACCGCCCGAGGGGGTTCTCCCCGCGTCACTCCGCGCTATCGCGGCCTGGGGGCCGCTCCTACCGAAGACCGAGGTGCCGGCCATCGATTTCAGATAAGGGATGTTGATCGTTCCCACGCTCCAGCGGGCAGGAATGAATCACCATGTAGGAGCGGCCCCGAGGCCGCGATGGCGTCGTTGACGATACTCCCGCGAGCGAGCGTCGAAGTGGGGGTGGCGGGGTGCCTCCAACCGCCCGAGGCGTTTCTCCCCGCGTCACTCCGCGCTGCGGCGGTTTGCCGTTTTCTTCGGGATTCTACAACGCCTGCGCGCCGGCGGCCTCGATGCGGCACAAGCACTCCGTAACGATGTCGCGGGCCATTCCGTGGCGCTCACGGATCGACTCGCGGAAAGCGCTTCGGGTTGGGGGGCTGCGCCGTCGAGAAGAGAGCGAATCCGGCGTGAGCTTGCCCGGTTACTTCTGATTTCCGGCGAACTCTTCCAGCAACGCCACCGTTTGGGTGCGCACCCCTTCCGGCAAGGCGTCCCAGCAGTCGAGGAGGCGGCGGATTTCGGCGCCGTTGGGGATCGACGGCGTTGCGGTTCCGTCTGCGGCCAAGGCTTCGGTAACCGCCTCCAGGTCGGAGGAGCGGACGCCGGTGAGGATGTACTGGAGATCGGCGCCGAGGGTGGCGATGGCTATGAGGAAGCTGCCGTCGGGGATGACGGCTCCGTTTTCATAGCCGGAAAGGGAGCGGGTGCTGACGCCGCCTAGCTCCGCAAATTCCGCTTGTTTGAAACGCAAACGCTGCCTTTCGGAGGTGAGTCTGGAGGCGATATGCGGATAGTTGCGTATCTCGTTTGACATTGTGAACTTTTCTGCTTATTATCAGGGTATAAATGCAAGAATTTGCGTGTGGCCTGGGTGGCTGTGTTGTCTATCGCCCTCTGATAGCTGGGGTAGGCGTAGGCGTGCTCGTACGCAACTTGTCATGGTATGCCGGCCAGCAATTGGCGGGCAACTTCGTGCTTTTTTTTGGTGCTTTGACGCCAGTTCATGAAACGAAATTTGCCCATCTGATGTGTTCTTCTGACGTCCAACAATTGCTTCCCACCGAAGAGGGAATCCGGCGTGCCGAGGCGCTCCTGGCATCGACGCGGAAGGCGCGGCGTCCGGTCGGTGGGGTGGGGCCGTCGGCGTTGGAGATGTTGCCGGAGGCGGTGACGTTGGCGCTCCAACTGCTGCTGTCGGAGCGCTCGCCCGCGGGTGGCTCGGGGGCTGCCGTTGCCTGCCGGATTCTGGCGGCGGTGGTGGTCCGGTTCGAGCGGCGGACCCATTGACAGGCTCCCGGGGGCACCGGTCGGGGACGTTTTCCGCTGTCCTTTCCGATGGTGCGTTCGTTCGGCATGGCGCGCACGGCGCGCCCTATGGGGCGGGCTGCGCCCGCCGTGTTCGGCGGACCCGCCGGCCGGAAGGATTTCTCCCCTGCGCTTTCCGAGTGGTGCGCTTGTTTGCCGTCGCCCGAGGCGGAGGCGGAGGTGGGGCGCTGCGAGGGCAGGGCTTGCCCTTGTCTCATCCCGCCTGCGGGTCTAAGGTTCGCTCCCCATCAATCGTTTATCGGGAGGACGCGATGTACGCATTCAAGAAGAGCCTGAGCATGGGTTTCGACCAGGCGGTCGAGCATGTGGTGGAGGAACTGAAGAAGGAGGGGTTCGGGGTGCTTACCGACATCGACGTGGCGGCCACCATGAAGGCGAAGCTCAACGTGGAGGGGCGTCCCTATCGCATCCTCGGCGCCTGCAACCCGCCGCTGGCCCATCGCGGGCTCGGCCTCGATCCGGACCTCGGCATCCTGATGCCGTGCAACGTGGTGGTGCGTGAGGAGGAGGACGGTTCGATCGCCGTGGTCTTCATGAATGTCGCGACCGTCACCGGTCTCTCCTCGGCCGAGGGGATGAAGGAGCTGGGTGAGGATGCGGCGGCCAAGTTGCAGAAGGTCCACGATGCCCTCTGATCACTCCATTCGGTTTCTCCTCGTCTGAACAACCCGTAGGTTGGGTTGAGGCTCCGGGCGTCCTGCTCTCTCGCCAAATAAGCACATCCCCGTGCAGAAGCGGGAGCGAAGCCCAACCCGCCGCCACCGGACGCTCCGCGCCGCAGCACCTTTCGTGCACGCCCGTTGGGCTTCGCTACGCTCAACCCAACCTACAAGCCTCGATCCCCGTTTTCCGACGGGTTCGGGCTCGGAAGTCGTTGCCCCGGCGTTGGGGGGCAACGGTTTTCATTTGCCTTCCCGGGGGCGGTGGCCCTGAATGGCACGGCCGTCATCCGCCCTCCCTGCTCCCCTATCCGGGTATCTTTCTCTCGCGATCTCCGAATCCGCCTCGCCGTCTTGTGGGAGGGGAGGAAGTCACCTAATCTTCGTTTGGATTCGATAGTAAAAATGGTGTTAATTCAACGATTGACGTCCCGCCCGGTGGGCAACGTCTTTTTTTTTGATTGAGGTAGGGTCATGGCCAAAGTCGATTTTTCCGTCGCGCGCAAGATGCACCTGGAGTGGAAATCCCGTCTGCGGGCCTATCTCGACGGCCATGCCACCCTGACCCTCGATCAGGTCGCCTCCCACGAGGAGTGTGCCCTCGGTCAGTGGTACTACAGCGAGCGGGCGCGGGAATTCCGGGACATGGCCGATTTCCGCGCCATCGAGCCGCCGCATGCGGAGATGCATGCCGCGGTGCGCCGGGTGGTGGAGCTCAACGACGCCGGACGTCGCGAGGAGGCGGAGCGGGAGTTCCTCAGGGTCGGCCCACTTTCCCATCAGATCGTCGGCATGCTCAACGTGCTGGAGATGCGCATCAACGGCGGTGCCACCGGTCCCTTCGGTTGGCTGCGGCGGACGGGTATCGCCAGCCGCATCATGGCGCTGGCGGGGATGTTCTGGCTGTTCCTGGTGGCGGTGGTGGGCACCACGTTCTATGTGGTGGAGTCGCAGACCGACGACGCCCAGGTGATCAACATCGCCGGCCGTCAGCGGATGCTCTCGCAGAAGATGACCAAGGAGGCGTTCATGCTGGCCGCCGCGCTGCGCGCCGGGGGGGAGAGCGGGGCGATGCGCAAGGGGCTGCTGGATACGGTGGGGCTCTTCGATCGCAGTCTCGGCGCGCTGACCACGGGCGGAATGACCGTCGGTGGCGCGGGCGAGGCGCAGGCGTTGCCGGCGGCTACCGGTGAGGCGCGCGTCTCGCTGGAGAAGGTGGCGGTGATCTGGCACGGCTTCAAGGCGGCGATGGAGCGGGTGGCGGCGGTGGATGCCGACCCGGCGAGCAAAACCTTTCGCAACGCGCTGGCCGAAGTGACCCGCGGCAATCTGCCGCTGCTGAAGGCCTCCAACGAGGCGGTGGGGTTGATGACGGTCGCCTCCGAGGCGCGCAACCGCCAGTTGGAGATGATCCAATTGGGCGCCCTGGCGATTACCTTGCTGTCGGTGCTGGTGGCTTGGGTGATCACCCGCTTCACCATCTCCCGGCCGATCGAGCGGGCGGTGGAGGTGGCCCGCGAGGTGGCCGATGGCAACCTCGACGTGGAGGTGGTCCTGGACCGGGCCGATGAGACTGGCGAGCTGCTGGCGGCGTTGAAGAATCTGGTGGAGGGGATGCGCACCACGGTGGGGGCGGTGCGTGAAGGCTCCGGCGCGGTGGCCAGCTCCTCGGCGGAGATCTCCGCGGGCAGCACCGATTTGAGCCAGCGTACCGAGCAGCAGGCGGCCAGCCTGGAGGAGACCGCCTCCAGCATGGAGCAGCTCACCTCGACGGTGAAGCAGAACGCCGACAACGCCCGCCAGGCCAACCAACTGGCCGCGGAGGCGAGCATCGAGGCGGAGCAGGGCGGGGAGGTGCTGAGCCAGGCGATCGGCGCCATGGGCGAGATCAACGCCGCCAGCAAGCGGATCGCCGACATCATCGGGGTGGTCGATGAGATCGCCTTCCAGACCAATCTGCTGGCGCTCAATGCCGCGGTGGAGGCGGCCCGTGCCGGCGATCAGGGGCGCGGCTTCGCGGTGGTTGCCGCCGAGGTGCGCAAGCTGGCCCAGCGCTCCTCCGACTCCGCCAAGGAGATCTCGGATCTGATCAAGGACAGCGTGCGCAAGGTGGAGGAGGGATCAAAGCTGGTGGATCGCTCCGGCGAGACCCTCCAGTCGCTGGTGGGCAGCGTCAAGAAGGTGAGCGAAATCGTCGCCGAGATCGCCGCCGCCAGCAGCGAGCAGTCCTCCGGCATCGAGCAGGTCAACCGCGCCATCACCCAGATGGACTCGGTGACCCAGCAGAACGCCGCGATGGTGGAGGAGATGGCCGCCGCCGCCAAGTCCCTGGAGGAGCAGGCGGCGACCTTGCAGGAGCTTGTGGACAACTTCACCCTGACCGAGGACGAGGCGTAAGAGGGAACCACAGATTAACGCAGATTAACGCAGATTTTAGATGGGAAAAATCTGCGTTAATCTGCGGTTGAATGGATTGGCCTGGATCAGGCCATTGCGTCGTCGGCGACGTGGTAGCGCGGGTCCTCGATGACGTTCACCTCCACCATGTCGCCGGCCTTCTTCAGCAGCAGCCTGCACTCCTCGCTGAGGTGGCGCAGGTGGAGCCGCTTGCCGGCGTTGAGGTAGCGCTCGGCCAGGGTGTCGATCGCCTCGATGCCGGAGTGGTCGCAGACCCGCGAGTGGTGGAACTCGACCACCACGTCGTCGGGGTCGCCCTTCGGGTCGAACAGCTCGTGGAAGCGGTTCACCGAGGCGAAGAAGAGCGGGCCGTGGATCTCGTAGACCTTGCCGCCGAGGCGGTCGTGGCTCACCTCGGCGCGGATCTGCTTGGCGTGCTCCCAGGCGAACACCAGTGCCGCGACGATCACCCCCACCACCACCGCGATGGCCAGATCGGTGGCCACCGTCACCGCCGAGACCAGCACCAGCACGAAGGCGTCGTGGCGCGGGATCTTGCGGAGGATGCGGAAGCTCGACCACTCGAAGGTGCCGAGCACCACCATGAACATCACCCCCACCAGCGCGGCCAGCGGGATCATCTCGATCAGGGAGGCCGCGAACAGCACGAAGACCAGCAGGAACAGCGCCGCCGAGACCCCGGAGAGGCGACCGCGGCCGCCGGAGTTCACGTTGATCATGCTCTGGCCGATCATCGCGCAGCCGCCCATGCCGCCGAACAGCCCGGTGACCACGTTGGCGGTGCCCTGGGCGACGCACTCGCGGTTGCCGCGACCGCGGGTCTCGGTGATCTCGTCGATCAGCGAGAGGGTGAGCAGCGACTCGATCAGGCCGATCGCCGCCAGGATCACCGCGTAGGGGAGGATGATGATCAGGGTCTCCAGGTTGAAGGGGACCGTGGGGAGGTGGAACGCCGGTAGCCCGCCGGCGATGGAGGCCATGTCGCCCACCGTGCGGGTGTCCAGATCGAAGCCGATGACCAGCGCGGAGATCACGATGATCGCCGCCAGCGAGGAGGGAATGGCGCGGGTCAGCTTGGGCAGGAAGTGGATGATCGCCATGGTCAGCGCCACCAGTCCGAGCATCCAGGCGAGCGGCTCGCCGCTCATCCACTGCCACTCGCCGGGCGCGCGCTCCACCTGGAACTGCCTGAGCTGGGCGAGGAAGATGACGATCGCCAGGCCGTTGACGAAGCCGAGCATCACCGGGTGGGGGACCATGCGGATGAATTTGCCGAGGCGCAGCACGCCGGCGCCGATCTGGATCACCCCCATCAGCACCACGGTGGCGAACAGGTACTCCACCCCGTGGGCGGCGACCAGGTCGACCATCACCACCGCCAGCGCGCCGGTGGCGCCGGAGATCATTCCCGGACGACCGCCGATGGCGGCGGTGATCAGCCCCACCATGAAGGCCGCGTAGATCCCGACCAGCGGGTGAACCCCGGCGACGAAGGCGAAGGCGACCGCCTCGGGCACCAGGGCGAGGGCGACGGTGAGACCGGAGAGCAGGTCGGCCTTGGGGTTCCACTCTCGGGCGGCGCGGAGTTCGAACATGGGCGGGGTTCCGGGGCTGGCGGGGTCAAAGGGGGCGGAGTCTATCAGGAAATGCTAATTGACCGAAATGCGCCTTCAGGCTTCAGACGGTCATTTCCTCCCCGCCTCCGGACGCTCTCCCACCGTCGCATCGATCGCGAACGGCCGCCCGTTGCGTATCCCGGTCAGCTTCAGGTGGGTGCCGGGGGGCTGCTGGGCGACGTGGTTGAGCAGGTCGGTCGCGTCGTGGATCGCCTGCTCGCCGGCCTCGGTGACCACGTCTCCCGGCTGCATTCCGGCGCGGTGGGCGGGGCCCTGGCGCAGCACGCCGGCGATCAGCGCTCCGCGGCTCTCCGGAAGACGGAACGATTCGGCCAGTTCCGGTGTGATGTCCTGGATCTCCACCCCGAGCCAGCCCCGGAGGGCGTGGCCGTGCTCGATGATCTGTTCCAGCACCTGGCGGGCCAACTGCACCGGGATGGCGAAGCCGATCCCCTGGCTGCCGCCGCTCTTGGAGAAGATGGCGGTGTTGATGCCCACTAGCTCGCCGAAGGCGTTGATCAGCGCGCCGCCCGAGTTGCCCGGGTTGATCGCCGCGTCGGTCTGGATGAAGTTCTCGTAGGTGCTGAGCCCCAGCCGTGAGCGGCCGGTGGCGCTGACGATCCCCTGGGTAACCGTCTGGCCGACGCCGAAGGGGTTGCCGATGGCCAGCACCACATCCCCCACCCGCAGCTTCGAGGAGTCGCCGAGGACGATGCTCGGCGGCTGGTCGATGTCCACCTGGAGCACTGCCAGATCGGTGTCCGGGTCCGAGCCGATCACCCGCGCCTCGCGGGCGCGCCCGTCGGCCAGCAGCAGCTCGATCTGGTCGGCCCCCTCCACCACGTGGTGGTTGGTCAGCACGTACCCCTCGGGGCTGACGATCACCCCCGAGCCGAGGCTGGTCTGGGTCTGCTGGCGCGGGCCGGCGAGATTGCCGAACAGTTCGCGGAACAGCGGGTCGTCGAGCAGCGGGTGGGAGCGGCGGGTGATCGTCTTCGAGGTGTAGACGTTGACCACCGCGGGGGAGGCCTTCTCCACCGCCGGCGCGTAGGAGACCGGTCCGGAGAGGGTGGTGGCGCCGGATGCGCGATCGCTGACCGTCAGCTCCACCACCTGGCGTCGCTGCTCGCCCGGAACCAGCCAGAGCAGGCCGGCCAGCACGGCCAAAATCAGCAGGGACAGGGCTGCGCGGGGAAGGGGGGTGTTCGGTTTCATCACGTTTTCTATAGGGGGCTTTGGGGGTGGCCTGTAGGGACCTTAGGGAAAATCATAACATGTTGATTTAGAAGATGCTTATATAGCCTGAAAAAAGCGCTTTCGCTCTTGCCTTCCAATTCCCCTCGGGTATTCTATCGCCAACACCGGCCAACGATTGATCGGCATTTCGCCCCGGAAATCGCGCTGTTTTCGTGACTCCGGCAGGTGCGGTGGATAACAACACAACCAGCGCGTCGCAGGACCTCCCGCGGCGCTTAGTGAAGCCGCACCCGCGCCGCTTGGGGGAGGCTTCGATTGACGAAATCCGAGGAGGATGTGATGCGACGAGCCGCTAAAGGGCTGATGACCATGACGGCGCTGGGCACCCTGCTCAGCCTGTCGCTGATGACCGGGCCCGCCCGGGCCGCCGACGAGGGCATGAGCAGCGTCGACCAGGGGCGCGCCATTGCCTTCGACCGCAAGAAGGGCAACTGCCTGGCCTGCCACCACATCGAGGGCGGCGCGAGCCCCGGCAACATCGGTCCGGCGCTGCTGCACATCGCCGCCCGCTTCCCCGACCGCGCGCGGCTGAAGGCGCAGCTGTGGGATGCGACCCAGTTCAACCCCAGCTCCCCGATGCCCCCTTTCGGCAAGCACAAGGTGCTCAGCGAGGGGCAGATCGAGAAGGTCGTCGACTTTCTGATGACCCTCTGAGCCGCCCCGGCCGCGAAAGTTTTCCAACGTAATCCGGAATTCCCAGATTAATTTTCTGAGAGGCAATCAACCCATGATCGACATGAAACGCAGAATGATTCTCAAGGGCGGTGCCGCCGCAGGCGCGGTGAGCGTCGCCGTCGGTGCCGGCCTGCTGACCCCCAGCGCGGTGCTGGCGGCGTGGAACGAGGCGGCCTTCAAGGCGAAGGACGTCAACGGTGCGCTGAGCGCGATGATCGGCTCGGCCGACACCGAGGCGAGCGCCGACATCACCATCAAGGCGCCGCCGATCGCCGAGAACGGCGCGGTGGTGCCGGTGACCGTCGAGTCCACCATCGCCGGTGCCGAGTCGATCACCCTGCTGGTCGAGAAGAACGGCACTCCCCTGGCGGCCAGCTTCACCCTGGGTGAGAGCGCCATCCCCTACGTCTCCACCCGGATCAAGATGGACAAGACCTCCGACGTTGTCGCGGTGGTCAAGGCCGGCGGCAAGAGCTATGTCGCGCGCAAGGAGGTGAAGGTCACCATCGGCGGCTGCGGCGGCTGATCGCGATCCTATCCGACCTACCGAACCCCTTGATCCCGACTGCATGAGGATTGACAGAACATGGCCAAGATGAAACTGAAAGCCCGTCTGAAGGACGGCGTGACCACCGTCAAGGTGCTGATGAGCCACCCGATGGAGACCGGTCTGCGCAAGGACAAGAAGACCGGGGAGATGATTCCCGCCCACCACATCACCGAGGTGATGTGCGAGCACAACGGCGCCACCGTGCTCTCCGCCGAGTGGGGCGGTGCGATTTCGAAGAACCCCTACCTCTCCTTCAAGTTCAACGGTGGCGCTGCCGGCGACAGCGTGAAGATCACCTGGACGGACAACAAGGGCGAGAGCGAGACCGCCGAAGGCAAGATCGGCTGATCGACGTCTCCCCGGGGTCGGGCGGCGTCGGGCGGCGCCGCCTGCCCGCCCACCACAACAAAAGCAAACCGCACCGTTTTTATTTGGAGGATGGGTCAATGATCAAGCGACTGCTGAAGGTTGCGCTGGTGGGCGTCGTCGCGCTCGGCGGCGTGGCGGCTCAGGCGGATCCCGCCCAGGATCTGCAGGAGTTCCGCGACTTTTACGTGAAGAAATTCCCCAAGGTCCCGCTGCAGGAGTACGCCAACGGCTCCTACGCGCTGGACGAGGTGGCGCGCGCCAACTGGGAGGCGATCGAGGAGTTTCCCCCCTACGAGCCGTTCATCGATGCCGGTGAGGCGATGTGGAACAAGCCGTTCGCCAACGGCAAGGGCTACGCCGACTGCTTCGGTTCGCCGGACGGCCTGAAGGCCAAGTACCCGCAGTGGGACGCCAAGAAGGGCATGGTGGTGACCATGGCGCTGGCGCTCAACAACTGTCGCAA
The DNA here is from genome assembly GCF_054657215.1 of Endothiovibrio diazotrophicus. NCBI lineage: Bacteria > Pseudomonadati > Pseudomonadota > Gammaproteobacteria > Chromatiales > Thioalkalispiraceae > Endothiovibrio > Endothiovibrio diazotrophicus. Next base: position 5,168 of record NZ_BAAHXB010000135.1, on the reverse strand, counting down.
GGCCAATGGCGAAAAGCCGCTGAAGTACAAGAAGGGCCCGATCAACAACATCATGTCCTTCCTCGCCTACAAGTCCCGCGGGCTGAAGACCGACATCAAGGTGCCCAACGATCCGGGCGCCCTGGCGGCCTACGAGAAAGGCAAGCAGTTCTACTACGCCCGCCGCGGCCAGCTGAACTTCGCCTGCTCCCACTGCCACAAGGACTACGCCGGCCAGTTGCTGCGCACCGAGATCCTCAGCCCGGGTCTCGGCCACACCACCGGCTTCCCGGTCTACCGCTCCAAGTGGGGCACCGTGGGCACCCTGCACCGCCGCTTCACCGGCTGCAACAAGCAGGTTCGCGCCAAGCCGTTCAAGGCCCAGGGGGAGGAGTACCGCGATCTGGAGTACTTCCTCACCTACATGTCCAACGGCATCGAGTGGAACGGCCCCTCTGCGCGCAAATAAATCGTTTTTCTGCTGGCGACAAAAAAGCCCGGCGTTCGCCGGGCTTTTTTGTCGCCAGCAGAAAAACGACATTGGGTATTGTGAATTAGAATAGTGTGGTTGTCGGGCCGGTTTGGGGCAGGGTGGCGTTGGTGCGTTATTGGTTCGCGTTTTTTTCTCTTCTAACTTTTGTTTCTTGCGGCTTTGCGCAAGAAACAATCGATGTGCGGATCGGGGTGCTCAGCCATCGCGGCTATGAGGCGACGCTCGCCAACTGGTCGCCCACCGCCGACTACCTCAGCCAGAAGGTGGATGGTTACCGCTTCTCCATTGTGCCGCTCAACTTCGAGGAGATCGGGCCGGCGGTGGGGGCGGGGCGGGTCGACTTCGTGCTCGCCAACCCCGGCATCTACGTCACCCTGGAGGTGCGCTACGGCATCGCCCGCATCGCCACCCTCAACAACCTGCGCGGCGGCATCCCCTACAACGTCTTCGGCGGGGTGATCTTCACCCGCGCCGACCGCACCGACATCCGTCAACTGAGCGACCTGGTGGGGCACCGCTTCATGGCGGTGGACGAGACCTCCCTGGGCGGTTTCCAGATGGCCTGGCGGGAGCTCTCCGAGGCGGACATCGACCCCTATTCCGACTTTTCGTCGCTGACCTTCGCCGGCACCCACGACCAGGTGGTGATGGCCGTGCGCGACGGGCGGGCGGACGCCGGCACCGTGCGCACCGACATCCTGGAGCGGATGGAGCGGGCCGGGCGGATCGACGGCGACGAATTCCGCGTGATCCACCCCCAGGTCCATTTCGAATTCCCCTTCCGCCACTCCACCGCCCTCTATCCGGAGTGGCCCTTCGCCAAGGTCAAGGGGACCTCCAACGAGCTGGCCCAGCGGGTGGCGGTGGCGCTCCTCGACATGCCGTCGACCCACCCCGCGGCGGTGGCCGGCAGCTACGCCGGCTGGACCGTGCCGCTGGACTACCAGCCGGTCCACGAGCTGTTCAAGGAGCTGCGCCTCGGCCCCTACCGCGACCTGGGGCGCTTCACCCTGCTCGACGTGGCGCGCAAGTACTGGTACTGGCTGCTCACCGCGCTGACCGTGCTGCTGATGATGGGCAGCGTGCTGGCCTGGGTGGCGCGCCTCAACAAGGCTTTGGCGCGGGCCAAGCTGGGGCTGGAGCGGGAGAACGAGATGATCCTGCGGGCGGTGGGCGACGGGGTCTACGGGGTCGATCTGCAGGGGCGCTGCACCTTCGCCAACCCCGCCCTGGAGCGGATCACCGGCTGGAAGGCCGACGAGCTGATCGGCGAGAACCAGCATGATCTCCTCCACCACACCCGCGCCGACGGCTCCCCCCATCCGCCGGTCGAGTGCCCGGTCTTCGCCACCTTCCGCGACAACGTCTCCCACTACGTGGACAACGACGTCTTCTGGCGCAAGGACGGCACCAGCTTCCCGGTGGAGTACGTCTCCACCCCGGTGCGCAACGACGAGGGGGATACCGTCGGCGCGGTGGTGGTGTTCCGTGACGTCACCGCCCGCCGCCAGGCGGAGGAGCAGCTCTGCCAGCACCAGGCGGAGCTGGCCCACTCGGCGCGGCTCAGCTCGATGGGCGAGATGGCCTCCGGCATCGCCCACGAGCTGAACCAGCCGCTGGCCGCCATCGCCACCTACACCAGCGCCTGCATCCGCATGCTCAAGGGCGGTGCCAGTTCCCAGCAGGAGGTGCTGGAGGTGATGGAACGGGTCTCCGCCCAGGCCGAGCGGGCCGGCGGCATCCTGCGCCAGATCCGCAGCTTCATCCGCAAGGAGGAGCCGGAGTGGAAGCCGGTGGAGCTCAATCAGGTGACCCACCAGGTGAAGACCCTGCTCGGCACCGAGGCACGGCGCAAGGGGGTGCCCTTCCGGCTGGAGCTGGCCGACGGGCTGCCGCCGGTGATCGGCTACCAGATCCAGCTCGAACAGGTGGTCTTCAACCTCGCCCGCAACGCCATCGAGGCGATGGCCGAGACCCCAGCGGAGCAGCGCGAGCTGGTGATCGCCACCGCCTGCAGCGGCGAGTCGGTGGAGGTGGCGGTCCACGACCGCGGCCACGGCCACGGCCTCAGCGACGAGGTGTTCGGCCGCCTCTTCGACCCCTTCTTCACCACCAAGTCGAGCGGCATGGGTCTCGGCCTCTCCATCGCCCGGGCGATCATCGAGTCCCACAACGGCCAGCTCTCCGCCACCCCCCGGCCCGAGGGGGGGGCGATCTTCCGTTTCGTTCTACCCCGCTACCGCGAGAACCGCCATGAGTGACCCACAGACCGTCTTCGTCGTCGACGACGATCCCGCCCTGCGCGACGCCCTCTCCCTGCTGATGCAGTCGGTGCAGCAGCCGGTGGAGGCGTTCGACTCCGCCCAGGCCTTCCTCGACGCCTTCGACCCGCGCCGCCGCGGCTGCCTGGTACTCGACATCCGCATGCCCGGCATGAGCGGCCTCGACCTCCAGTCGCGGCTCAACGAACTGGGCAGCACCCTGCCGGTGATCATCATCACCGGCCACGGCGACGTGCCGATGGCGGTGCGCGCGCTGAAGAACGGGGCGATGGACTTCCTGGAGAAGCCGTTCAACGACCAGATGCTGCTCGACTGCGTGAAGCGGGCGCTGGAGGTGAACGCCCGCGAGAGCGACCAGGCGGCGCGGCGCTCGACCATCGAGGGGCGATTGGCGCTGCTCACCCCGCGCGAGCGGCAGGTGCTGGAGCTGGTGGTGGCGGGGAAGTCCAACAAGGAGATGGCCGCCGACCTCGGCGTGAGCCAGAAGACCATCGAGGCCCACCGCGCCAAGGTGATGGAGAAGACCCGGGCCCGTTCGCTTTCCGAGCTGATGCGGATGATCCTCACCGACGGGGTGGATCCGTTGGCGGATGCGGCGGAGTAGCGGAGGGTCCGCGAAAGAACAACTCCCTGTTTTGGGACGCCGATCCGCTCCCCCCGGCGGCGTTGCGCAAAGGGTTGCATACAACGAGTATGCGCCCCTTTGCGCGCCTTGCCGGAGGGGCGTCTCAACGCCCCAAAACAGGGAGTTATTCTTTCGCGGACCCTGAGGGCGACCACGAAGTGGGATTGGGCCGTTTCCGTGGCGTTCGGAGGGTGGGGGAGCCGGCGGTGGTGGGTCAGGGTGTTTTTACACGACGGGCATGAAGGAAGAGACACGAAGGAAAGAGCTATAGGGCGCCCCGCGGGCGCCGTCGGCGTATCCGGGCAGAGAGTGGTTTGGTTCGGAAGTCGACGACAAAGGAACCCTCCGCCTTTCGCGCAATCCGACTGACCGTGGAGTAGTGAACGCCGAAAGGCGCGGACAAGACGCAAGAGCGATCCGACGCTCGATCTACCCGCCCGCGTTGCCGGACGGATCGGCGCCCGGCGACAACTCGCCGAAGAGATCACCGCGCAGGTGCTCGATCCGGTGCATTCGCTCGTGGAGGATGGTCACGATGCCGATATTGCCGTCGGATAGCCACCGCCAGTAGACGAAATGGCGCTCGTAGCGAAAGAAGAAGCCCTGTACGCCGAACTCGGCCGGCACGGGCCGGGACGCAACGCCATGGGACTCGATGCGCTTGAACGCGTCGAACAACCCGCTGATGTAGCGCTCGGCCTGCGGTTCGCCCCAGCGCTCGCGCGTGTAACGGTAGATCTCGTCGAGCCGCCAGGAAGCCGCCTCCTGGATGCGAATTTGGGCCACGAACTCAGGCCCGCTTGCGGTTGCGCGCGATCACGTCCACGGCCGTCAGCGGCTTGTAGGCAGACTCGGGCGCCGCATAAGCCTGCGCCAGTTCGGCCTTGAGCCGGTCGAAGGCCTCACGCTCCACCCGCTCCTTGTCGTGGCGGATCAGGTCGCGCATGTACTCGCTCACGTTTTCGTAGGCACCGTCCTCGCCCACGTTGGCGGCCACAAAGTCGCTGAGCATCTCGTTCAGGCGCACGGTCATCGTTGTTTGGGGCATGGCAGGTTCCTTGGTCGTTCTGAATGTATTCAAATTACTTAATAACGAATACAGAGACAAGCCCGGAGGCACCACGAACCGGTACAACCACCCGAAGGCGTCGAGCCCCCCCTTGGTGGTCAGGATCGCGGGAGAATCGGACGGGACCCGGATCAGGCGAGACCGAAGCGGGACAGGATGATCCCGGACCTGACCCACAGGCGGCTTCGAGCGTCCCGCCCTCCCGCCGCATATCGGCCATCCTTGGCCGTAATGGCGAGCCCTTGCCAAGATGTGCAGCGCGGTAGATGCCCCCTTCCCGGCCCGCCCTGCGGGAGCCCTCCCCGCTCACCCCGGTCGGAATTCGCGGTCGGACTCGCCGACCGAACCCGCCGCGAGGCCGGACTCCAGCGCCGCGGTCTCCTCGACGGAGAGTCCGGTGGTCTCCGCCACCACCTCCCTCGCCATCCCCCTCGCCAACATCGCCACCGCGACCTTGCGAACGCCTTCCTCCAGACCCAGCTCTCTGCCTTCGGCCAAACCACTTTCCCGCTGCTCCGCCGCCACCAACCGCCCCCAGCGCTCCATCGCCGCCCGATCCTCCACCTCCGGCAACGGCGGCAATTCCGGCGCCTCGCCGTCCTCGGGCAGCGCGGGCAGCTCCCCCACGGCGTCCGCGCCGCAGAACGACGCCAACTGCTCCCGGCAGGCCACCGACACCCGTTCGGCCAGATCCAACACCCGCGCCCGCAGGATCGTCAA
>NZ_BAAHXB010000134.1:0-14902 GCF_054657215.1 Endothiovibrio diazotrophicus | reverse complement strand
CCACGCCTACAACAGCCGCTGGCTCGACGATGCGCTCAGCCGGCGGCTCCGGCCCGCGTTCGCCGGCTGGCGCTCGATCGAGCCGCTCTCCGACGAGCAGGCCGCCCGGTTGATCCATCAGCAGGGGATCGACCTGCTGCTCGACCTCTCGGGCCACACCTCGCGCAACCGCCTGCCGCTGTTCGCCTGGCGCGCGGCGCCGGTGCAGGCGAGCTGGCTCGGCTATTCCGCCACCACCGGCATGAGCGAGATCGACTGGTACGTCACCGACGGGGTGCGCGCGCCGCAGGGGGTGGACGATCACTATAGCGAGGGGGTCTGGCGGCTGCCGCACATCCGCATGAGCCTGGCGCCGCCGGCGCTGGCACCGGCGGTAACGGGGCCGCCGGCGCTGCGCAGCGGCGCAATCACCTTCGGCTCCTTCCAGCGGCTCACCAAGATCACCGGCGAGGTGGTGGCGGTATGGAGCGAGGTGCTCTCACGGGTGCCCGGATCGCGCCTGCGGCTGCAGTGCGGCGCCCTGGCCGAAGAGGCGGTCCGCGAGGGGCTGCTCACCCGCTTCGCCGCCCACGGCATCGGCCGCGAGCGCCTGCTGCTGCTCCCGGCGGAGTGTCGCGAGGCCTATCTGGAGGCCCACGGCGAGGTGGATCTGATCCTCGACACCTTCCCCTACCCGGGCGGTACCACCACCTGCGAGGCGCTGTGGATGGGGGTGCCGACGCTGACCCTGGCGGGCGCCACCGAGACCTCGCGCAACGGGGCCAGCCAGCTGGTCTGCGCCGGCCTTGGGGAGTGGGTGGCCGACAGCCGCGAGGCGTATGTGGCGAAGGCGCTGGCCTTCGCCGGGGACCTGCCCGGCTTGCAGGCGCTGCGCGCCGGTCTGCGCGAGCGGGTGGCGCACTCGCCGCTGTTCGACCAGGCGGGGTTCGCCCGCGATCTCGCCGATGCGCTGCATGCGATGGTCCGCCGGCGCTGGAGCTGATCGCGCCGGCCAATGAAGGCGATCCGGGTGTCGTCGATCCGCTCCTCGGCCACCCCCGCCGTCAACGCAGCCCCTGGCGCAGACCAACCACCAGCGCGCCCAGCCCGACCATCTGCACCAGGTGGAACAGTCCGTTGTGGTCGAAGGGCCAGATCAGGGTGAGCGCCAGCGGGCTGGCCTGGACCCCCGCCGCGGCGATGGTCAGCGCCAGGCCGGCCACCATCCACCACGCCCCGGGCAGGTTGCCGCGCCACGCCACCGCCAGGTAGGCGCCCAGCGAGGCGAGCATCACCACCCCCTCGTAGAGGATCACCCAGAGGAAGCTGCCGTCGCCGAGGTAGAGCGAGGCGTAGACCGCGAAACCCACCGCCAGCATCGGCAGCACGGCGCGGCGCCCGGCCGACTCGCCCAACAGGTCGTGGGTCGAGGCCACCGCGAACAGCGAGACCAGCAGCACCGCGATCAGGTTGAGCGGGTACCAGATCAGTTCGTAGATCTCCCGGGGGAGGGCCAGCCCGTGGTTGAAGCCGCCGATGATCCCGGCGGCCGCCAGCAGGCTGAACAGGCCCACCCACAGGTTGCGCTTGCGCGGCTGGGCGCCGCCGATGCGGTACAGGTGAAACAGCGCCGCCAGGGCCATCAGGCCGAGGATCAGGTCGGTGGCGGCGGTGGTCTGTTCGGTGGGGGAGGCGATCAGTTCCATGGGAACTCCTTTGATAGATTTTTGTGATCTATTTCACCAGAGTGGCAGAAAATATGTGTTACTTTTCCGAGCCATCGATTTCTACCGCAGGTTTTGGGGCCCGTTAATCATGAAAGACGCGACGCGCAGTGCAATTGCCTTGATGCAGGAGGTGGATCCGAACGTCTCGTTCGAGGTGCGCTTCTGGGACGACGACCGGATCAAGGTCGGCGACGGTGAGCCGGAGTTCGTCCTCTCGTTCAAGACCAAAAATGCGCTGGCGCGCACCTTCGGCGACGGCTTCCTCGGCTTCGGCGAGTCCTACATGGACAAGGAGATCGAGATCGAGGGGGATTTCCGCGTGCTGTTCAATCTGGGCCACCGCATCGACTTCGGCAACCAGTCGCTGACCCTGATGGAGAAGATCAACTTCGCACTGCTCTTCCTGCGCAACCAGAACACCTTCAGCGGATCGCGGCGCAACGTCGCCCACCACTACAACCTGGGCAACGACTTCTACCAACTGTTCCTCGACGAGACCATGGCCTACACCTGCGCCTACTTCCACACCCCGGAAGACACCCTGGAGCAGGCCCAGCTCAACAAGTTCGAGCACATCTGCCGCAAGCTGATGCTCAAGCCCGGTGAGAGCCTGGTGGACCTGGGCTGCGGCTGGGGCGGTCTATTGATCTACGCCGCCCAGCACTACGGCATTACCGGCGTGGGGGCGACCCTCTCCCAGCCGCAGGCCGAGTTCGCCCGGGAGAAGATCCGCCGCCTCGGCCTGCAGGACCAGATCGAGGTGCGCCACTGCGACTACCGCGAGGTGAGCGGCAAGTTCGACAAGCTGGTCTCGGTGGGGATGCTCGAACACGTCGGCAAGAAGTTCATCCCCACCCTGATGAAGAACGCATCCCTGCTGCTCAAGCCGGGCGCGCCGGGGCTGATCCACTCCATCGGCAACGATACGCCCTTCCAGGACGATCCGTGGACCATGAAATACATGTTCCCCGGCAGCCACGTGCCGGCCCTGGAGCAGATCATCCACGACCTGGCCGAGAACCGGCTGACCATCCTCGACGTGGAGAACCTGCGCTACCACTACGCGCTGACCATCGAACACTGGCTGGAGCGTTATGAGCAGAACTTCGACGAGGTCTGCAAACGCTTCGACGAGCGCTTCGCCCGCCAGTGGCGGCTCTACTGGTGGGTCTCCACCACCTCCTTCGTCCACGGCGGCAACCGCCTGTTCCAGGTGCTGTTCACCAACGGCCTGAACAACGAGCTGCCGCTGACCCGCGCCCATCTCTACCGCGACGCCTGAGAGAGGCCAGCGCCTCGACGCCGGGCGGGCCGAGCCCGTCCCGGCGTCGTCGTGCCCGCTGCGGCGCTGAACCTCGGTACACGGGCCGGTTCCGGTGGGAGGCCGCGGCGGGCACGGCCCGCCCAATTCCGGATCGCGGGGAACGGTTATTCGAGGGCGATCCGCGCGAGGTTGCTGCAGGCGTTCATCCAGTCGAAGTCGTGGCGGATCGTCGTCGGTTCGGCCGGTGGCTCCCCCATCGCCCGCTCCAGCGCCCGCAACGCCCCCTCCAGGTCGTCGAACGGGTGGGCGTTGGGGTAGCCGAGGAACGGCCGGTTGGCCGGGCAGTCGGGGAGGATCACGTGGCGCCCGGCGACCAGCGCGTCGGCGGTGGCGGTACAGAGCACCTCGCTGCGCGACGGGTTGAGGAAGGCGCGGTAGCGCGGCAGCCACTCCCACGGACTGGGGTGGGGGCCGAACAGGCGGATCGGTGCATTCACCTCGCGGGCGCGGGCCTCGATCGCCGCGGCGTCGGGGCCGTCGCCGTAGAGGTCCACCGGGATGGCGCTGCGGCGGGCCAGCTCGATCACCTGATCGAGCCCCTTGTCCCACACCAGCCGGCCGAGGAAGTAGACGCCGCGGGTTTCCGCGGTGACCGGCGGCACCGTGGCGTAGGGCGAGAGCACGCCGGTGATGCGCGCCTCGCGTTGCGGGCGGAACAGCCACTCCAGTCCCTCGGCCGGCGAGATGGAGAGCGCGAGGTCGGTGTGGCGGCGGATCAGCCAGCGGTGGCCGCGCTCGACCACCTGCGCCGCCAGCCGCGCACCGGGCCAGCCGGCGGCGGCGACGTAGTGGGGGTAGTTGGTCATCACCACCCCGACCACCCGCCCGGCGGCGATCCTGTGCCGCGGCGGGGTGGCGGGGTGCCAGGCGAGGTGCTCGGGTTCCTCCAGGATCAGCGCCCGGCACGGCGGCAGGCCGGCGACCACCGGGCGCAGCGGGACGATGCTGCGCAGGGTCGCGGAGTAGCGGCCGGGATAGCTGGCGAGCCGCGGCAGCGCCGGGCAGCCGAGGCGCCCCGCCTCCTCGGCGAGCCAGGCGAAGTGGGCCGCGTCGTCGGCGAAGCGCACCTTGCCCCAGAGCCGGCGCTGCGAGTCGGGCGAGAGGCGCGGGATGCGGTAGAGCACCCGGTAGCCGAGGGCGGCCAGCCCGCAGGCGTGCCACAGCGAGAGGTAGGCCGGGCCGGTGCGCCAGGGCAGGGCGGCGGTGGTGATCACCGCGAAATCGAGCGTCTCGCCGGTCGTTTGGGGGGAGTGTGTGGAGGCGGGCATCGGCGCCTTTCGTGAGACGATGTGGATGATTCTTTCGACAGCGGGGTTTTTTACCATGAAGGGCATGAAGGAGGAACATGAAGGGCAGGAAGCTTTTTCGACTGCATCCGGCCGCCGGGGCGTGAATACCATTGCCGGCCCGTTCCACCGCAGGCTTCCAAGAGCTCGCGAAAGAATAACTTCCTGCCCTTCATATTCCTCTTTCATGCCCTTCATGGCCGAAAGCGGCCGTTTCGCCACTGCTACTGCCGCGGTGCGACCGCGAGTGAGGTATTGAGGCAATGGCACAGGTCTGTATCGTCGGTGCCGGTTTTCTCGGCACCAACCTCGCCCGCCACCTGCTTGAGCGCGGCGATCGGGTGCGTCTGTTCGGCCACCCGCCGCCGTGGCCCGAGGCGCTCGAGGGGTGCGAGCTGATCGCCGGCGAGCTTGCCGACGGCGAGGCGCTGGCCGCCGCCCTGGCGGGGTGCGAGCGACTCTACCATCTGGTCGGCTCGGTGGACCTGCCGGCGGTGGAGGCGCGGCGCATCGACGACCTCGGCCACAGCGTCGGCGGCAGCTTGGCGCTGTTCGAGCGGGCGCTCGCCGCCGGGGTGGAGCGGGTGGTCTTCATCTCCTCCGGCGGCGCGGTCTACGGGGTGCCCGAACGGCTGCCGATCGACGAGATGGCGCCGCAGTGGCCGATCTCCTCCTACGGCGCCGCCAAGCTGGCGGTCGAGCGCTACCTCCACGTCTACCACCGCCAGCACGGCCTCGACTACCGCATCGCCCGCCTCGGCAACCCCTTCGGCCCCTTCCAGCGCCCCGGTCGCGGCCAGGGGGTGGTGGCGGCGCTGCTCGACGCGGCGCTCACCGGTCGTCCCTTCCCGTTGCTCGGCGACGGCGCGGTGGTGCGCGACTACCTCTACGTGGAGGACGCCTGTGCGGCGCTGGCCCGGCTCGGCGAATACGACGGCGGTGAGCGGGTGTTCAACGTCGGTTCCGGCGAGGGGCGTTCGTTGAGTGGAATGATTCATGCGGTGGAGGGGGCCACCGGTCGCCCGCTGCAACTCGATCGCAGGCCGGCGCGCCCGCTCGACGTGCCGGCCTGTGTCCTCGACGTGCGTCGCGCGCGGGAGCGGCTGGGGTGGAGCCCCGAGACCCCGCTGGAGGAGGCGTTGCAGCACACGGCCGAGTGGTTGAAGGCGTGGGGGGGCTACGCATGAGCGATCGTCCCCACCTCGTGGTCATCTACACCGACGCCGGCGGCGGTCACCGCGCCACCGCCGAGACCTTGCGCGACCTGCTCCAGGACGACTACCGGGTGACCCTGGTCAACCCCTACTTGGAGGTCCATCCGGAGCTGGACGTGTTCGCCCGCTGGACCCGCTACGACGGCGAGCGGATCTACAACGAGCTGATCGTCGGCGACGGGCGCACCGGGCTTTTCTGCCTCACCTACTACGGCATCATCCTGGCCAGCATCCTCCTCCAGGCGCCGCGTGGGCGGCGCCTGCTGCGCGCGTACTTCGACCGGGTTCAGCCCGACCTGGTGATCTCGGTGCTGCCGATGCTCAACCGGGTGATCATCGACGCGCTGCGCGAACCGGGCGGCGGATCGATGGCCCCCTGCGCGGTGCTGATGACCGACTGGATGGAGATGAGCCGCGGCTCCTGGTACCCCCGCGGGCGCGACTACTACGCGCTGTGCGGCACCGAGCCGGGGCTGCGCCAGCTCGCCGACGGCAAGCGCGGGGCGCGGGTCTTCCCGCTCTCCGGCCTGCTCATCCGCGACGGCTTCCTCGCCGGCCCGCCGGCCGACCGCGGCGCGGCGCGCCAGGCACTGGGGCTCGACCCGAGCCGGACCACCGCCTGCCTGCTCTACGGCGGCGGCGGCAACTGGCGCATGCGCGAGCTGGCCCTGGCCCTGTGCGACGACCCCCCCGAGGTGCAGCTGATCTTCCTTTGCGGACGCAACGAGGCGCTGGCCGAGGCGCTGCGCGCCATCGACTGGCCCTTCCCGGTGGTGATCGAGGGGTATACCCGCGAGGTGCCGCGCTACCTCGGGGTGGCCGACCTGTTCGTCGGCAAGCCCGGCCCCGGAAGCGCCAGCGAGGCGCTGGCCCTCGGGCTTACCCTGCTCCTCGACCGGCCGATGGCGCTGCCCCAGGAGCGGGCGCTGCTCGGCTGGGTGGAGCAGGAGGGGCTGGGCCGCGCCTTCACCACCACCGCGTCGTTTGCCGACGTGGTGCGCGAGTGCTGTGCAGCGGGGCGCGCGACGCCGAAGCCCCACCCCCACAGCGGTCCCGGCAGCAACCGCGCCGCCGAGGAGATCCACGGGGTGGTCGATGAGATGCTGCGTCTGCCTCCCCCGTAGGGTGTATCGTAACCCACTCTCGTTCCCACGCTCCGCGTGGGAACGTCTTCTTCGACGCTCCGCGTCATGCTGCACGAGGGTATGGGGTGGTCGGTGGTGGTGTGCAGGTAGGACGCAGAGCGTCCAGGGTTCCTGGTTACGACGCGGAGCGTCGTAACCAGGAACCCTGGACGCTCAAGGGGTTCGGTATGGCGAAAGGGGAGGGTGAAGAGAGCCCTTACATCAGCCCCGAGGCAAAGGCGCACACCCCGGTGGTGAAGTGGATCAGGGTCACCCCGGCGAGGTTGCGGTCGCGCAGGTAGAACAGCCCGAAGGCGATACTGCTGACCACCGTCAGCACCACCGCGGTGAGCCCGAAGTGGAGGTGGAACAGGCCGAACAGCGCCGAGGTGAGGAACACCGACTTGACCCCGCGCGCGTCGTTGAGGAAGCGCTGGAAGGCGTTCTGCAGGAAACCGCGGGCGACCAGCTCCTGCAGGAAACTGTGGACCAGATAGGTGACCGTCCCCCCCAGCTCGAATTGCAGCGGTTTCCCCGGCAACGAGTCGAAGTGATAGAGCGTGGCGGCGAGCCCCCCGGTGAGCGCCACCGCCCCAAGGGTGACCACGAGGCCGGCGATCAACGAACTGCGCAGCCCCTTGCGCGAGAGCCCCAGGTCGCTCATGGTGATCCCCATCCGCTGCATCACCACCAGGCTGGGTACCAGCAGTACCAGCAGGTACTGCCAGGCGAAGGACTGGGTGTAGATATCGACGTGGACCAGGTGGCGGGAGAGGAGGTTGTTGACCACCGTGCCCACCGCCATCAGCCCGAGGGTATAGATGAAGAACTGGCCGAACGCCTGCTGGGTGCGCGCCGCCTCCAGCTCCCGCTCCAGCACCGCCACGTAGTTGTCGGTGACGTCACGCATGCGGCGCACCACCGCCACGCTGAAGCACGCCTTCAGTTCGGTGAGCAGGGCGGCGCCGTCGGCCTGCGCCTCGATCTCGGCGGGGTCGATCACCAGCAGCCTCAGCCCCCCCTTGGCCCGCCCGGAGAGGGAGCGCGGCGCTCCGTCCACCAGCGCCATCTCGCCGAACAGGCTGCCCGCAGCCAGCTCGGCGATGATCCGCTCCTCGCTGTCCGGGCCCTGGTCGCGGAACAGGGCCACCTCGCCGCCGGCCACCACGTAGATCTCCCGGGTGAACTCCCCCTCGTGCAGCACCGCCTCCCCGTCGCGGTACTCGCGCAGATGCCCCACCTCGCGCAGCACCTGATGGGCCCGCGGCGAGAGCCCCTCCAGGCGCTCCAGGGCGTCGATCGCGGTCTGTTTGGCGGAGAACTCGTCGGTGGAGGCGTCCATGGATAGGAGAATGGGGGCTGGTAAAACGGGCGGTTGATTGTACCGGAAAACGGTGGCCGCTTCGGGGCGCGTCTACCGCTGGGCCAAGTGGCGCAACGACCGGCTGCAACTGCCCACCGGAAGGGGTCTGCGGTTCGACTCGGATTACTCCCTGCTCCATTCGAAGGGTGTCTATTTATTCGCCGTTGGTCAGCGGGCGGCAGGTTGCGGCTACAGCCGGCGGGCGTTCTTCGAATCGTCGCCCATCTTCCTACTGCGGACTAGAGATCCTGCGCCAGCCGGAATCCCACCGACCAGGAGGCGTCGTAGGTTGACGGCAGGCCCGTTCGATAGGTGACGCGGGTGTACCACGCGTCGCCGCCCCACGAATAGGAGCCGCCACGTAGCGTCCGGCTGGTGCAGCCCTCCGCCTCGTAGGCGCTTCCATCGGTCGGCGTATTCAGGTAGTTGGGGTATTTGCAGTCCTCCACCCACTCCATGATGTTGCCTGCCGTATCGTAAAGCCCCCAAGGGTTGGCGGCGAACGAGCCGACCGGAGCGGTATTGCTGAACGAATCGCCGCATTCGTCGTTTTTGCAGTTGGCGTTGTTCACGCCGATCTCCTCTCCCCACCAGTAGGCGGTCGTCGTTCCCGCCCGCGCGGCATACTCCCATTCCGCCTCGCTTGGCAGACGATAGCCTCCACCGGTCCGTTCATTGAGCCGCGCGATGAACTCCTGCGCGTCGTTCCAGGAGACGCTCTCCACGGGGCAGTCCAGTCCGCAACCGGTGTTGTGGGAGGGGTTCGTTCCCATCACCTCCAGCCACTGCCCCTGGGTCACCTCTGTGGTCATCATCCTGAAGGCCGGGACCGTCACCGCGTGGATCGGCTGCTCCACGCCCCAGTAGTCGCTCCCCATCATGAAGGTGCCCGCCGGTATGTTGGCGAAGACCATCTCTTCGAGCGTCGAGGTGGGCGCCGCGCTGACCTCCACGGTTCGGCTGGTGCTGGCGGTCGCTCCGCGCTGGTCGGCGACGGTCAGGGTGATGGTGTAGCTCCCCGCGTTGGCGAACGAGAGATTGGCGAGGGCACCCGTCGCGCTCTGGCCGTCGCTCGAACTCCAGTGGTACGAGGCGATGGAACCGTCGCTGTCCGACGACGCCGAGGCATCGAGCGCTACCGCGAGCGGCGCACTACCGGAGGTTGGCGAAGCGGTGAAGCTGGCGGTCGGTGCGACGTTCGCCGGCTCGGACACCACAAGGGGCCGCGTCGCACTTGCCGTAGCGCCGTCGTCGTCGGTCACCGTCAGGGTGACGGTGTAGCTGCCCGCCTGGGAAAAGGACAGGCTGGGGGTCGGCCCGCTCATGCTGCGGCCGTCGCTGATGCTCCAGGCGTAGCTGGTGATGGTGCCGTCGCTGTCCGAAGATGCGCCGGCGGTGAACGATACGGTGAGCGGCGCGGTGCCGCTGGTCGGGGTCGCGGAGAAGGCGGCGGTCGGTGCGACGTTCGCCGGCTCGGACACCACAAGGGTTCGCGTTGCACTTCCCGTAGCGCCGCCGTCGTCGGTTACCGTTAGGGTGATGGTGTAGCTGCCCGCCTGGGAAAAGGTCAGGCTGGGGGTCGGTCCGCCCATGCTGCGGCCGTCGCTGACGCTCCAGGCGTAGCGGGCGATGGTGCCGTCGCTGTCCGAAGATGCGCCGGCGGTGAACGATACGGTGAGCGGTGCGGTGCCGCTGGTCGGGGTCGAGGAGAAGGCGGCGGTCGGTGCGACGTTGGTCGTCCCCGCGGAGGTCACCTCGACGGTCTCGCTCGAGGTCGCCGTTTTGCCCCCGTCGTCGGTCACCGTCAGGCGGATCGTGTGGCTGCCCGCGTCGTCGAAGGTGAAGCTCGCCGATACGCCGGACGCCGACTGGCCGTCGCTGGTCTCCCACCGGTAGCTGGCGATCGAGCCGTCCGGGTCCGCCGACTCGCCGGCATCCACCCCCACCGTCAGCGGCGCCTCCCCCGATGTGGCGGTCACACTGAAACCCGCCAGCGGCGCCGCGTTCTGCGCCTCTTCCACGGTGACCACCTGGGTGCTGCGGGCCACCCCGCCGTCGTCGTCGGTTACCGTCAAGGCGATGGTGTGTTCCCCCGCCGCGGTGAACAGGAACAGCGGCGACACTCCGGTGCGGATGATCGACGTCACTCCGTCGTGGGATTGCCACTGGTAGCTGACGATGGTCCCGTCGGGGTCGTTGGAAGCCGAGGCGTCCGCCAATACGCTCAGCGGCGAGCGGCCACTGGCTGGAGAGACGACGAAACTCGCCGTCGGCGCCTGATTCTGCGGATCCTCCACCGTCACGTAGGCGGTTTCGCGGGTCACCCCGCCGTCGTTGTCGGTCACCGCCACGGTGATCGCGTGCACCCCCGCCCCCTCCAGGATCATCGAGGCCTGGGCCCCCGAAGCGGTATCTCCCTCGCTGCTGCTCCAGTCGTAGGCGAGCACCGAGCCATCCGCATCGACGGCACTGGCCACCAGCGAGATGGTCAGGGGGGCGATGCCGGAGTCCGGCGAGACCACCAGCGTCACCGTCGGCGGCTGGTTGCCGGCCACCTCGGGGTAGTTGCCGAACTCAATGTCGGGGAAGGCGTGGGTGCGCTGCTGCCCCTCGTCCACCACGTGGATGTTGAACTGCCCGGGCCGGTCGCCCCAGATCGCCGGGAGCAGCGTTCCCTCGGGAAAGGCGCCGCGCGGGTAGGTGTAGGTGAGGTGGTAGACCTGGTCGTCGTTGCTCAGGGTCCCCGCCGGCTCCATCCGGTTGGAGAAGGCGCCCTCGTTCTGGGTGACCGCTACCTGGTCGATCGGCAACACCCCCTCGCGGACCACCGCCACCACGTCGAAGGCACTATCACCAAGGTCCATCAGCGTCGGGCTGAACCCGGCCATTACCACCTGCGGGGCGAGGCGGCGGGTCGCGTTGTAGCTCACCGGGTGCGGCAGGGAGACCGCCACCGGCTGCGCGGGCCAGTTGCCGAAGGCCAGTTCCGGGAACCGCGGCGAGTGCTGCTGACCCTGGTCGACCACCTGAACGTTGAACTGTCCGAGCTCGTCACCCCACGCCGTGTGCAGGGTGGTGGTGCCGAACGATCCGCGCGGGAAGGTGAAGGTGGTCTTGTAGACCTGGTCCCCGTTGACCAGGACGCCGGCGGGCTCCATCGCCAGGGCGAAGCTGCCGTCGGTGGAGCGGAAGGAGACCGTATCGATCGGCAACACCCCCGGGCGGACCAGGGCGACGATGTCGAACTCGCTGTCGCCGAGGTCGACCTTCGATGGGGATACCCCGCCGGCGACGACCTGGGGAAGCAGACGGGCGGTGGCGTCGTAGTCCAGCGATCCGCTGCTGACGGGCGTAGGGGTCGCGGTCGGGGTGGGCGTCGGGGTGGGCGTCGGGGTTGCCGTTGGGGTTGCCGTTGGGGTTGCCGTTGGGGTGGGCGTCGGAGTGGGCGTCGGAGTGGCGGTCGGGCTCGGTGCGGGGGGCGTCGAGCCGATGCTGGCGCCCGTCAGCGACGCCACCGTCAATCCCGGATTGCCCGGCGTGTTGGCGCTCAGGGTGATCTCCAGATCGGTGCTCGCCAGGGAACTCGCCCGGACGTGGAGGCCGGTGATCACGATCTCCGAGGGCGCCGTGGAGGCGTGCCAGATATTCCAGGTGACCCGGTCGTCTTTCCCGTCACCGTCGGTATCGGTATAGACGCAGCGATACCCTTGGGAGTCGCCGAGTTGGACCCCGTCGCCGCTCACCTCGGCATACGCGCCCTGTCGGGAAAAGGTGTAGCCGGTGTTGAGCTGGAGGTAGAAGGTGTTCTGGGGCGGGCGATCCAGGAGATCGCCGGCGTTGGCCTCGACGATCGTCAGCGGCCCCAGTTCGACCGCCTCCCCGCCCGGCACGATGGAGACCACCTCGGAGAAGGTCGCGGTCGTTGCCGCCAGCCCTTCGGCAAACGGGAAGCAGACCATCGCCATGGCCAACAAACGCGATACGCGTTTCCGGGAGAAGAGGGCGTTCACCAGCGATCTCATAACCAGCTCCTTATCCGGCAGCAGCGGGACGGGAAAGCCCGGCCGCACGGTCATCTTTTCCATGGACGTGAGGGTTACTCAATCTAACACAGGGATTGACCAAACAACTATTTGGTATTGTCGTGGGGAGGGGGATTGCTGCATCGGGTAGGCGCGGATCGCTCCGGCGTGTTGATCTTGTCCGCCCGCTCGGTGTTTCATTCGGGATGGAATGGATATCGATCGTCGACAGGAGCCCGGAGTTGGAGCGGGGCGTCGATCTGCGGGCGCTGTCGGGTGAATAGGCCACGCCGCCGGAGGGGGCCATAGCCCACGCTCGTCGCGTACTCCTCAGGCGAGCAGCGACAGCACCGTGCTGGGGCCGGCGTTGGCCTGGGAGAGCATGGCGATGCCGGTCTGCTGGAGGATGCGGCTGCGGGTCAGGTTGGCCACTTCTCCAGCGTAGTCGGCGTCGGTGATCCGCGAGCGCGCGGCGGCCAGCTGCTCCCGGGTGCCGTCGAGGAACCGCCCCACCGATTCGAAGCGGTTGTGCAGGGTGCCGAAGTCGGCGCGGGTGGCGCTGATCCGGTCGAGCATCTTGTCCACCAGGGTGATCGCCGAGCGGGCGGCGGTGGCGGTGTCGATGCCGAGAGCCCCCCCCAGGGCGCTGCCGATGCCGTTGCCGTCGCTGTTCTGCAGGGCGTGGAGGGTGAGCTGGACCTGATTGGTGCTGGCCTTCTCCGCATAGCCCAGCTGGAAGGTGACGGTGGTGGAGGCGGAGAGGACCTTGGTGCCGTTGAACTCCACGAAGTTGATCACCCGGCTGATCTCCCCCTGGAGCGCGGAGACCTCCTTCTGCAGGGAGGTGCGGTCGCCGGAGTTGTAGGTGCCGTTGGCCGACTGCACCGCCAGTTCACGGATCCGTTGCAGATTGCCGCTCACCTCCTGGAGCGCCCCTTCGGCGGTCTGGGCCAGGGAGATCGCCTCGTTGGTGTTGCGCATCGCCTCCTTCAGGCCGGTGACGCGGGCGCTGAAGCGGACGTCCACCGCGACGCCGGCCACGTCGTCCTTGGCGGCGCCGATGCGCAACCCGGAGGCGAGGTTGCTGAGGGAGCGCTGCAGCGACTGCTGGGAGTGGTTCAGTCCGCGCTGGACGGTCAGCGAGTTGATGTTGGTGTTGAGTGCCAGGGCCATGGTTGTTGTTGTTTGGCCACGACCCCATCTTCCCCAAAGATGGCGGACGCAGAATCCGTTTTTTGCGTCGGCGGTTCCACGGGCGACCATCCTGGCGCAGGGGCGAGCGATTCCGTCGCGATCGCGGCTCCGAACGCGGGTTGGCGGGGCCAAGGGGCACGGAAGATCTCCATGTCCCCCGAACTCGCCGGTCTCGTGGCCCGTCTTCGGCGTTGTGGCAAGGCTTACATCGCCGGGCTATGGGCCCTTGCCGCGCGGCGTGCAGGGATGCGTGAGTGTCGCGGGAGGCAGGGGGCCGGGAGCGACCCTCGAAAACAAACCACGGTTCGGCGCGATTTTCGGGGGAGGTATTTCTTCCGTGTCCGTAAAGGACCCGTCCTTGAAGGGTATCGGACGGAGTTTGAATATCTGAAGGAAATTTCCTACAAAAAATGGAAGATGGGCCGCTGTAGCGATCTCCGTCCATTTCTTGTCTATGGTTTTTATCGGTTCCGAACATTTTTTCCCGGATATTGACGCTTCGGTTCGCGCCCGCGGTGGGCCGGAGATGCGTGTACGCCTCAACCTGTCGGACGACTTCGTGGCGCGATGAGCGAAATCACCCTGGATTACTACGACGAAGAGCTGATCAAGGACTTCCTTGGCGAGCTGGAGGACGCCCGCGAGGAGGCGGAGCGCTGCTGCGGGAATCTGAAGCAGCGGCCCGGGGCGCCGGCGCTGCTCGACGAGCTGTTCCGCACCCTCCATTCGGTGAAGAGCAACCTGCGGATGATGGGGCTGGTGCGTTACTCCGATCTGGTCCACGCCTTCGAGAACGTCCTCGATCAGGTGCGCAACGGCGAGGTGGGCTACGAGCCGGTGATGGCCGATCTCTTTCTGCTCTCGGTGGAGGAGGTGCAGCGGCTGTGCGTCGAACACTTCGCCGGCGGGGCGATCGATGAGGAGCGCTGCCAGCAGCTGGAGCGCCCGCTGGGGCGGATCGCCTTCAATTCGCGGGAGGGGATCGAGGGTGCGGTGAAGGGGGTGATCCGGCTGCTCGATCCCGGTTTCCTGGATGAGGAGCCGCCGCCCGCGGCCGTACCTCCCGCGACACCTTCCCCGCCCCCGGCGGCGGCGACCGACCCGGAGGCTGCGGCCGTGGAGCGCTTCGCGGCGATGGGGCGCAAGGCCGAGGAGCGGCTGCCCGGCTGGGACGGGCGGACCGCGCGGATCGTCGAGTTGGCCCTGGAGCTCAATCGGGAGGGGGGCGAGCCGGTGCCGCCGCGGCAGTTGGCGGCGGCCGGCTGGATGCATGCCGTGGGGCTCTGTCGGGTCGCGCCCGCGTGGCTCGACCAGCTCGACGCGCCGCCCGCCCGCCGCGAGCCGTCGGTGGCCGCCTACCCGGCGATGGGGGCGGCGCTGCTGCGCAAGGCGCCGGGCTGGGAGGCGGCGGCACGGATCGTCGAGCAGCAGCGGGAGCGGTGGGACGGCGGTGGTTACCCCCGCGGGCTGGCGGGGGAGGCGATCGAGGCGGGGGCGCGTATCCTTGCGCTGGCCGGCGCCTTCGAGGGGCGGCCCGACGGAGTTGCGGGGGACCGGCGGGCGGTGCTTCAGGCGGTGGCGGCGATCAATGCCGAGGCGGGGCAGCGCTTCGACCCGGCGTGGGTGAAGCGCTTCAACGGGGTGATCCGGCGGCGTTACGTGGGCTAGA
>NZ_BAAHXB010000133.1:0-15212 GCF_054657215.1 Endothiovibrio diazotrophicus | reverse complement strand
GACGCGGTTCGCCACTTTCCGCCAGCAGAAACGCAACGGGGGGCATTCGCCCCCCGTTGCCTTTTCCTACCAACGGACCTATTGGATGCGAACCGCCCGCGTCGGGAAGCTCTGCGAGAGCGTGGAGCCGTCGCGGTAGGTCCAATAGCCGGAGGCGGAATTGCCGTTGACCGAAGTGATGGTGTAGTACCAAGTGTAGGTGCCGTTGGTGAAGCTCCAGGTCCATCCGACCCCGGCGGTATAGCTGATCGGGAACTGGTAGTTCCCCCAGGTGCCGATCACCGATCCGTTCGCGGCCACGCCGATCAGCAGCGGATCGGCTTGGGAGACCTCCGCCCCATCCCAGGTGTCGTACACCTGCCACGTAGTGGTATTGCCGGTGGTGGTGCTGGGCGTGGTCGTCTCGCCGGTCACCACCGCTTCACTACTCACCGTTGCCTTGAGGGGCAACGCCACCTCCGCCACCGCGGAATCGAACAGGATCCGTAGTGTCGCGCTATAGTCGTCGGCGGCATCCACCGCGGCGCCGTCGCACTGGACCACCGCATAGAGGACGGAGTCGGCCGCGATGGTGGTTCCAGGCCCGATCCCGGTGATCGAGAAGGGAGTCCCGCTGGTGGGGAGGTCCAGGGCGGTCACGGTGACGTCCGTGTTGCCGGTGTTCTTGACCTGTAGATTGACCGAGCGGCTCTCCGTCGTTCCTATGGTCCCACAATCCACCCCGCTATCGGGACCGGGTACGGTGGTGATGGAAGCGGTGGTCTCCACCGTATCGACGGAGTTGGCGATGCCCTGGAGGAAGACCGTCGGCGAACCTGCGTCGGAACTGACGGTGAAGTTGCTAATATAGGTTCCGGGAGCGGTGGGTTCGAACTGCACGCTGAGTAGATACTCGCTGGAAGGCACCAACCGGAGGCTCAAACCGTCGTTGCACGTCCGCAATTCGGTGGGAATGGGAAATGCGTACTTGAATGGCAGTACTTCCTGGTTATCGCTGACCCTGCCATCCTGATAGGGCTCGACGCAATCCACCTCCACATAGGTGTCGCCGCTATTGACCAGCTTCATGGTCTGACTCGATGTCTGACCGACGGTCAAGACACCGAAGTCGAACAAAGGGGGCACCAGAGTGGTGTTGTCGGTATTGACCAGATTGAGCTGCGGCTGTCCCAGGGAGAAACGCTGTCCGACGATGTCGCTGAAGGTATCCTGACCTTCATCGGTATTGGCGTTACTGCTGTCCTTCCACACGGTCAGGAACTGGTGGTTGTCCCGGTTATACGCGGTGACCGGATCGTACTGGTTGCCGGTAGCCAGACTGATCGGCATGTTTTCGCCACGCAGGCTGCCCTCGGAATCGATGAACTGGCCATAGATATCGAGATTCTGAAGGGAGGTACGAGTATTGCGGCCGTCTTGCCATGTAACGAAAAAGCGTTGATGGCTCGTGTCATAGGCAATTGCCGGACGAGTTTGACGGTTCCCTGCCACATTGGGATCTTGCGCACCGTCTGCATCGCTGTCCGAATAGCTGACTATAAAGTTCTGGTTGTAGTGTCCTCCCCCCAACTGCATTAACTGCCCGTAGGTTTTTATGTTGGCTCCATCCCTCGTATCTTCCCACGCAACCAAAAATTTCCTTTGAACCGGATCCAACGCGATCGCGGGAAAGAACCCCGACGCCCCCGAACCACCATTGTCGATCCAATCGGCGTGCGCGCTGGCCAAGTGGATCAGATTGGAGCTGATTCCCCCGATATGAATATTGCCATCATTCAAACTTTCAGTAGTGAGGTTCGAAGTGATTTCATCGGATGGGATACCGTTATCGGGATCGCCCATGTCGCAAACCTGATTTTGATTGATATCGTCACATGTGCAGGTCAACGTCACGTCCATCGCAGCCCCTTCCCACACAAAGTACGTTTCCGGCGCTGATATGCCATTGGCTATCGTAACATTGTTGATGTCGGAGAAGAATTCGTAATGGTAGGTCTCTCCCAGCGCGCCCTCCCCTCCATTTGACAAGTGTCTGACGGTTCTCGTGAGGTCATTCCTTATGATATCCGCACCATTCACGCCGATACTATTCGCCTGCTCGACCAGCGTATCAGCATCGACTACCACATACCCGACGGAATCCTCATCGCCAAACGACCACATTTGCGGGGAGAAGCCGAAACATCTTTCCGAAACGGAGTTCAATTGACTGCGACTCTCGATCCAGCTCATCCAGAATTGGTCGTTTACCTGATCGTAGCTGATTACCGGTTTTTTCCTGGAGCGGAGCGTATCGTTTAAGGGTGACATGTGTGTTGTCCACAGATCACGGTCGTTATCGGTAATCGAATCATCGTCGTTGCCGTCTACCGTAGGATTCAAGTCAATCCATTCGCCCTCCCAGTATTGGGTGCCGGTATATGAAATCTGGTGATCCGTTGTCTCCACGCCGATACTGCTAGACAACGCGGAACAATCCACAGACGGCCCAATCGTGATCTCTTTGAAACGGATATTGTTCGCGCCGGAAGAAGCGCGGCTGTCCTGCCATATCACTGCAACCTTGTCGCCCGTGTCGCCGAACACGTCTCTGTACGCCATCTTAGGAACGGTCTGATGGCCGATATCGGTACTGACGGCAACTTCATCACCACAGAAAGTCCCATCGGACTTGATGAAGCGGCCATAGATATCCGCACCCGTAGTACGCCAATTGCGCCAGTCCTCCCAAATCACGAACCAGAGTCCCTTGTCCGAGATCTGGAGAACAAACGGATTTTGCTGGTCATCCGACAATAGTGCGGAGCTGGCATCCACCGAGACGCTGATCGGGCTGCCTTGAATGGCCGCATGGGCGGCGGAGAGCGGAACGGCCGACAAGGAGACTGCAGCCACTAGGGAAAGGGCCACTCCACAACAGCGATTCCAGCTTCCCACACCCCACTTCCTCAACTGCCCGTTCATGTTCGCCCCCATCCCCTCGCGATGTACCGAGGTGGTTCAAGCCGTTTATCCAAAACACCAGATGCCATTTCTAGCCTTGGCGGCCCAGCCGCCGAGAGAAATGCCGCTCACTGGGTGACCGGTGTCGCCTCAATCAGATTGAAGGTGGTCGTGCCAGGCACGTTCTCCAGCGTGGCATCGTAAAGGGTGTAACTCCCGTCCGCCTCTTCCACCGCCACCTCCGGCAACCGCACCCGCCGGGTCTCGCGGCGGAAGACCACCGCGTTGGGCGGCGGCGAGGCGACCGGTTGTGCCGTCTCCTGCTGGGTCATGGTCAGGCCGTACTGGACGTCGTTGTAGGTGGTGGTGGCGACGGGGGCCACCGAGATGAAGTAGTAGCCGGGATCACCGATGATCTGCTGGAAACCGTCACTGCAACGGGTGGCGCTCAACGCCGCAGTCTTCTGCGCCAATACGTTGCCGGCGGCATCCTTCAGGGTGACCACCCAGGAAGCCGCCTGGTCGGTGCGCAGCTGGGTGACCAGGAAATTCACCGTCACCTGCTCGTTGTAGGTGGTGGTGCGCAGGTAGAACCAGTCCTCGTCGGTACTGGCGTAGTTCTGTCCGGTGATCGAGACGCCGCTGGTCAGCGGATCGGCCGCCTCCATGGTGTCGTTGGGTTCGGTCTCGCCGTAGCTGCCGGCGGCCAGCGTGGTCTGGCAGGCCATCAGGTCGGCGGCGTCCTGTTCATTCTGCTGGGTGACCGCCGGATCAACCGTCGGAGCCACCCACCAGCCGGCGGCGTGGCAGGAGAGCGCAGGCAGTGCGGCGATGAGCAATAGCGACGTGCGGGCGAGCGGCCATTTCATGAAGTTTCGCTCCTCTGGCGAGAGAGGCCACCGCGGCGCGGCGACCATCGGCTTCCGATAGCAGGCATTGTTAAAGCGATTTTTTATCAAATTAGCATAGGTTTCTCAACACCAACGGAATTTTTGCGCTGGTGGCGCAAAAATTCCGATCAGTGGCGGGCGAGCATCGGGAGAGTGCCGGGGCGGGAAGAACGGGAGGGAGGGGGTCCGCAGGGGGACAAGACGTCACCTGACGTCGGGATGGCTTGGTAGCGCCAGGAACAATCCCGAAAAGAAAATGGACCGCAGATCAACACAGATTTTCGCAGTTGAGTTCTCGGCCCAATCTGCGTACATCTGCGGTTAAATATCCGGTTGCCCCCCCCGGGATCAACGTCCGGCGGCCTTGACCTCGACGGGACGAAGTTGCCGGGCGGCGTGATCGAGGACGGCGTTGACGAATTTGCGCCCCTCGGGGGAACCGAAGGTCTTGGTGAGGTCCACCGCCTCGTTGATCACCACCTGATAGGGGATCTCCGGGTGGTGGGCGAGTTCGAACGTGGCGAGGCGCAGCACGGCGCGCTCCACCGGGTCCACCTCCTCCACCTGGCGGTTGTTGAGACAGGGGGTGAGGGCCTCGTCGAGGGCCTCGCGCCCCTCCACCACGCCGCTCAGCAACTCGCGGAAGTAGTCGACCTCGTCCTCCTTGAAGGGTTGCTGGTCGAGGAACTGGCGTTCCACCTCGGCGCGGGTATCGCCGGCGATCTCCCACTGGTAGAGGGCCTGGACGGCATAGCGGCGCGCCTTGTGGCGGGCGTGGGAGGGGCGGCGGACGCCCTTCCCCGCGCCCCCCGGGGAATTACCGGAGGCGCCGCCCATCAATCCTCCAGCCGCCGCAGCAGGCTGACCATCTCCAGGGCGCCGAGGGCCGCCTCGCTCCCCTTGTTGCCGGCCTTGGTGCCGGAACGCTCGATCGCCTGCTCGATGGTGTCGGTGGTGAGCACGCCGTTGGAGAGCGGGATGCCGAACTGGAGGGAGACCTGGGCCAGCCCCTTGGTCGCCTCGCCGGCCACATAGTCGAAGTGGGGGGTGCCACCACGGATCACCGCACCGAGGGCGATGATGCAGTCGTAGCGCTTGCTCGCCGCCACCTTCTGGGCGAGCAGCGGCAGCTCGAAGGCGCCGGGGCAACGCATCACGGTGAGGTCCCCCTCGGCGATGCCGTGGCGCTTGAGGGTGTCGATGGCACCATCGACCAGGCTCTCCACCACGAAGCTGTTGAAGCGGGAGACGATGATGGCGAAACGGGCCCCCTGGGCGGAGAAGTCCCCTTCGATGCTTTTGACGTTGTGCATATTCTCAATCCCGAAAATCCAGAATTTAAAGCGAAGGCGCAAAGGCGCGAAGGCCGCTAAGGGAGGAAGAGAATACCGCTTCGCGCCCTTCGCGCCTTGGCGCCTTTGCGTCGAAATCTTCTACACGTAGTCGACCACTTCCAGGTCGAAGCCGGAGAGGCCGTGAACCTTCTTCGGCGTACCGAGCACGCGCATCTTGTGGACGCCGAGATCCATCAGGATCTGGGCGCCGATGCCGTAGGTGCGCAGTTCCGCCCCCTGGGCCGCGTGGGGCTGGGGAGCACCGGCCTGGTCCTCCATCTGGTAGCCGCGGATGCGCCGCACCAGTTCCTTGGGATCCTCCTCCTTGCGCAGCAGGACCACCACGCCGCCCTCCTCGCCGATCCGCCCCATCACCTCGCGCAGGTGGACGTGGCAGTCGTCGCGCCGGCCGTCGAAGAGGTCGCAGAGGGTGTCGTTCATATGCACCCGCACCAGCGGCGCCTGATCGCCGCCGAGCTCTCCCTTGACCAGGGCGAGATGGACCTGGCGGCCGATGACGTCCTGATACGCGTAGAGGCGGAACTCGCCGAAGTCGGTGGGCAGGATGCACTCCGCGACCCGCTCCACGGTCTTTTCGTTCTCGATCCGGTAGTGGATCAGGTCGGCGACGGTGCCGATCTTCAGGCCGTGCTCGGCGGCGAACAGCTCCAGGTCGGGGCGCCGCGCCATGGTGCCGTCCTCGTTGAGGATCTCGACGATCACCGAGGAGGGCTCCAGCCCCGCCATCCGCGCCAGGTCGCAGCCCGCCTCGGTGTGGCCGGCGCGGGTCAGCACGCCGCCGGGCTGGGCCATCAGCGGGAAGATGTGGCCGGGCTGGACGATGTCCCGGGGCTGGGCGTTGGGGGCGATGGCCGCGCGCACGGTCATCGCCCGATCGTAGGCGGAGATGCCGGTAGTGACCCCTTCGGCCGCCTCGATGGAGAGGGTGAAGTTGGTGCCGTGCTTGTCGTTGGTGTCGGAGACCATCAGCGGCAGGTTGAGCTGCCTGCAGCGCTCCCGGGTCAGCGTCATGCAGATCAGGCCGCGGCCGTACTTGGCCATGAAGTTGATGTCCTCGGGACGGACCAGCGAGGAGGCCATGATCAGGTCCCCCTCGTTTTCGCGGTCCTCGTCGTCCATCAGGATGACCATCTTGCCGGCGCGGATGTCCTCGATGATCTCTTCTACGGTGTTCAGGGGCATGGGCTGGCCAGGGTAGTCGCGAAAAGGGCGGAGATTGTACCCGGTTTGGGGGGGCGGAAAAAACCGCTCAGCGCATAAAGCCGTGTTCGGCGAGGAAGGATTCGGTGATGCCACCCGCCGCCTCGGGGTCGGCGGCCCGCTCCCCGAGGAGCATCCGCTCCAGATAGCGGGCGATGACGTCCACCTCCAGATTGACCCGGGTTCCGGACTGGAAGGTCACCAGGGTGGTCTCGGCCAGGGTGTGGGGGACGATGTTGAGCTCGAACTCGGCGCCGTTGACCCGGTTGACGGTAAGGCTGATGCCGTCGACGCAGATCGAGCCCTTCTCCGCGATGTATTTGGCGATCTCATCGGGGGCCTTGATGGTGAACCGCACCGAGCGGCCGTCGTCCCAGCGGGAGACCACGGTGCCGACCCCGTCCACATGACCGGAGACCAGATGGCCTCCAAGACGGGTGGTGGGGGTGAGCGCCTTCTCCAGGTTGCAGGGCCAACCGGGCTTCAGCTCGGAGAACTTGGTGCGCGCCAGGGTCTCGCCGGAGACATCGGCCCAGAAGCCGTCGCCGGGCAGCTCGACCGCGGTCAGGCAGACACCGTTGACGGCGATGGAGTCGCCCAGTTTGACGTCGGCGAGATCCATGCCGGCGGTGTGGATGCGCACCCGCAGATCGCCCCCCTTGGGCTGGGTGGCGACCACCTTGCCGACCGCTTCGATGATTCCGGTGAACATGGGTAGGACCTTCTCAAGAAGAAGAGTTATCCGCAAATGAACGCGAATGAACGCAAATTGTTGGAAACCGGGTAGGGGGTGCCGACGACAGGAGGCGCACCGGTCGGAAAGCGGTGCACCTCGTGCCTCGGCACACCCTACGAATCCAGAATATTCAATCGCAGATGAACGCAGATTTCCTATCCTCCTGAATCTGCGAAATCTGCGGTTAAAGGCGATCTTTACCCGCTCTCATTCGCGGTTGAGTCGATTTTCGCGATGATGCGCCAGTCGCGGCCGACGGCACGGACGTCGGTGATCGTCAGCTCGATGCGCTCGGCCATCCGCTCCAGCCCCGGCAGGCGGAACAGACCGCGGGCGGCGTCGCCCATCAGATGGGGCGCCAGATAGAGGACCAGTTCGTCCACCAGGCCGGCCTGAAGCAGCGCGCCACCGAGGGTCGCCCCCGCCTCCACCATCACCTCGTTGACGCCCCGCTCGCCGAGTGTCCCCATCACCGCCCGGAGATCGAGCCCCTCCCCGGCCGTCGGCACGGTGACCACCTCCGCTCCCACCTGCTGCAACGCGTCGCGTCGCACCGCGTCGTCGGTGGCGGTGAGGATCAAAGTGCGGCCCTCCAGCCCCAGCATCTTCGCCTCGGGAGGCATGGCCAACCGGGAATCGAGCACCACCCGCAGGGGCTGGATCGGCTCACCACCACCGAGCAGCGCCTCGCGGGTGTCGTCGTCCAGCCGCACGTTGAGCGAGGGATCGTCATGCAGCACCGTGCCGATGCCGGTGAGCATCGCCGAACTGCGCGCCCGCAGCAGGTGGACGTCGCGGCGCGCCTCGGGACCGGTGATCCACCGGCTCTCCCCGCTGGCCATGGCGGTGCGCCCGTCGAGGCTGGCGGCCATCTTCAGCCGGACGAAGGGCAACCCGGTACGCATCCGACGGGTGAAACCGGGGTTGATCGCCGTCGCCTCGGCTTCCAGCAGACCGCTCACGGTCCCGATCCCTGCGGCCGCCAAGCGCTCCAGGCCGCGACCGGAGACCAGCGGATTGGGATCGACCATCGCCGCCACCACCTGCCCGACTTGCGCCTCGACCAGCGCGTCGGCGCAGGGCGGGGTCTTGCCGAAGTGACTGCACGGCTCCAGGGTGACGTAGGCGGTCGCCCCCGCGGCCCGCGGACCCGCCATCCGCAAGGCGTTGACCTCGGCGTGGGGTCCGCCGGCGAACTGGTGCCACCCCTCCCCCACCACGACACCACCACGCACCAGCACGCAGCCGACCCGCGGGTTGGGCTCGGTGGTATAGAGCCCCCGCCGCGCCAACTCCAGCGCCCGGGCCATGTACCGGTGATCATCGGCGGTGAACAAGATTGGGAATCCGCAAATCAAGAAGAGGGTCCGCAAATGAACGCGAATGAACGCAAATGAAGAAAGGTCTAGTGTGTACGCGCGAAGCGCATACACACTGCTTTATTTGCGTTCATTCGCGTTCATTTGCGGACAAATTCTTTATTCGTCCTCGACCGGAAGCAGCGGGATCTGCTGCTTTTTCAGCTCCGGCGAGGGCTGGCTCTCCAGCCGCTCGATCTCCTCGCGGAACTCGTTGACGTCCTGGAAGCTGCGATAGACCGAGGCGAAGCGGACGAAGGCCACCTCGTCCATCTCGCGCAACTCGGCCATCACCCAGTCGCCGATACGCCGCGAGGGGACCTCCCGTTCGCCGCCGGCGCGCAGGCGGTGCTTGATCCGGTTGATCGCCGCCTCCACCTGCTCGGTCTCCACCGGCCGCTTCTCCAGCGCCCGCAGCATCCCACCGCGCAGCTTCTCCTCGCTGAAGGGGACCCGCTCACCGCCGGTCTTGACGATCCGCGGCATCACCAGTTCCACCGACTCGTAGGTGGTGAAGCGCTCGCCGCAGTCCAGGCATTCGCGGCGGCGGCGCACCTGATGGCCCTCGTTGGCCAGGCGCGAATCGATCACCTTGGTGTCGGTGGCACTGCAGAAGGGACAACGCATAGCTCGCTTCGCTCACAATGTTGAATTATGAATGTTGAATGCTTAATGGATACGCGCTCCGCGCGCCTCTTCCATTCAACACTGAACATTCAACATTAAGCATTCCCTATTTGTACACCGGGAACCGGGCACAGACCTCCAGCACCTTCGCCTTCACCGCCTCGACGGTGGCGACATCGCCGCGCGCGTCGATGACGTCGCACATCCAGCCGGCCAGGTCGGTGCACTCGGCCTCGCCGAAGCCGCGAGTGGTGGTGGCCGGGGTACCGACGCGAATACCGGAGGTGACGAAGGGGGACTGCGGGTCGTTGGGCACCGCATTCATGTTGACGGTGATGTTGGCCGCCCCCAGCCAAGCGTCCACCTCCTTGCCGGTGAGCCCCGCCTTGATGAAGCTGACCAGGAAAAGGTGGTTGTCGGTCCCGCCGGAGACCACCTCGTAGCCACGGTCGAGAAACACCTTGGCCATGGCACGGGCGTTCTTCACCACCTGCGCCTGGTACTCCTTGAACTCCGGCTCCAGCGCCTCCTTGAAGGCCACCGCCTTGGCGGCGATGACGTGCATCAACGGGCCACCTTGGGTGCCGGGGAAGACCAGCGAGTTGAGCTTCTTCTCGATCTCGGGATTGGACTTGGCGAGGATCAGACCACCGCGGGGGCCGCGCAGGGTCTTGTGGGTGGTGGTGGTGGTGACGTCCGCGATGGCCACCGGGCTGGGGTAGACCCCGGCGGCGATCAGACCGGCGACGTGGGCCATGTCCACCATCAGGTAGGCACCCACCTCGTCGGCGATGTCGCGGAAACGCTGCCAGTCCACCACCCGCGAATAGGCGGAGAAGCCGGCGACGATCATCTTCGGCTTGTGCTCGCGGGCCAGCGCCGCCACCTCGTCGTAGTCGATCTCGCCGGTGGCGGCGTTGAGGCCGTACTGCAGGGCGTTGTAGATCTTGCCGGAGAAGTTGGGCTTGGCGCCGTGGGTGAGGTGGCCGCCGTGGGCCAGGGCCATGCCGAGAACGGTGTCCCCGGGCTGGCACAGCGCCATGTAGACCGCGGCGTTGGCCTGGGAGCCGGAGTGGGGCTGGACGTTGGCGTAGTCGGCGCCGAACAGCTGCTTGACCCGGTCGATGGCCAACTGTTCGGCGACGTCGACGTACTCGCAGCCACCGTAGTAGCGCTTGCCGGGATAGCCCTCGGCGTACTTGTTGGTCAGCACCGAGCCCTGCGCCGCCATCACCCGGGGACTGGTGTAGTTCTCCGAGGCGATCAGCTCGATGTGCTCCTCCTGACGACGCGCCTCCGCCTCCATGGCGTTGAACAGCTCGTCATCGTAACCGGCAATCTGCATCTCTTTACTGAACATCGGCATCCCCCGGAGTAAATGGGTGGGCGCACCGGCGGCGGGCCGGGGCGGGGAAAAAAGGGGCATAAGGATACCCCAAGCGGACCGTTTCCAGAAGCGCCCGCGGCGCCGGCCCGAACGGCCCGCCACTGCCGTCGCGGCAAAAAAAACCATGCATTTTTGGTTACACTTGGAGGAGGATCCGGATCGGGAAGGGACGTCCCGCGCGACCACCGAGTTGGAACCAATGATAAAAAAAATCCGCACCGACCAGCTGCGCCTGGGGATGTATGTCAGCGACCTCAACTGCGGCTGGCTGGACCACCCCTTCCTGGTCAATCACTTCAAGGTCGACCGGCGCGAGGTGATCGACAAGATCCGCCGCCACGGCATTCGCGAGCTCTACATCGATACCGCCCATGGCCTCGATGTGGCCGAGGGAGTGCCCCGCGAGCAGGTGCGCGAGGAGATCGACGCCAGCCTGCAGGCGATCGCCCGGGAACAACAACCCGCCCAGCCGCTGACCGCCGTCGGCTACGACGAGGAGCTGGCCGCCGCCCACCGGGTCAAGGAGCAGGCCCTCGACATCACCCACAGCCTGCTGGAGGACGCCCGCCTCGGCCGTCAGATCGAGCTGGAGCAGGCCGACCACATGGTGGAGGCGATGGCCGACTCGGTGTTCCGCAACCAGGAGGCGCTGGTCAGCCTGTTGCGGGTCAAACAGGCCGATGAATACACCTTCCTCCACTCGGTAAGCGTCTGCGTGCTGATGATCTCGTTCGCCAAGTCCCTGCGTATGGGACGCGATGTGATCCACGACATCGCGGTGGGCGCCCTGCTCCACGACGTCGGCAAGATGCGCATCGAGAACGAGGTGCTCAACAAACCGGCGCGGCTCACCGACGAGGAGTTCGCGCGGATGAAGAGCCACGTCTCCCTCGGCGAGGAGATCCTCGCCGCCAGTCCGGGACTGGCGGAGGTCTCCCGCCAGGTCGCCGCCGAGCACCACGAACGTTTCGACGGCACCGGCTACCCGCGCGGTTTAAAGGGCGAGGAGATCAGCCTCTACGGGCAGATGGCGGCGATCGTCGACGTCTACGACGCGATCACCTCCGACCGCGTCTACCACCGCGGGATGCAGCCCACCGATGCGCTGCGCAAGCTGTTCGAATGGAGTCAATTCCATTTCAATCGGAAACTGGTTCATAATTTCATCCACTGCGTGGGCATCTATCCGACCGGCACCCTGGTGCGGCTGGAGAGCGGACGCCTCGCGGTGGTGGTGGAGCAGCGCGATGGGGACGCCCTCCATCCCCGGGTCCGGGTGGTGGTCGATACCGCCGGGCGGGGCCGGGCGACGCCCTACGATATCGACCTCGGCGACGAGGACGAAAAGGTCGTCGATACCGAATCCCCCGAAAAATGGAACATCGATCCGATGCACTTCCTCAGCCCCCCGGAGCTGCCGGAAGCGCGGTGACGTCAACCCGGATCCACGAGCGAAAGAGGCCCCATGTCCGTCAATCCCCATCTGTTCATCCAATCCGTGGTCGAGGCCCAGTTGCACACCGACCACGGCGACCCGCAGCGCAAGGGCCCCGGCCCGGTCGTCTGCATCTCCCGCGACCACGGCGCCGGCGGCATCGAGATCGCCGAACGGCTGGCGAAGCGGCTCGACATCGAGATCTACGACAAGGAGATCCTCAACGCCGTCGCCCGCGAGGCCAACGTCGACGAGGCGTTGATGGAACAGCTGGACGACCGCGTGCGGCGCCTCAAGGACGGCTGGATCCGCTCGCTGCTCACCGGCCAGGACGTCTTCCCCGAGCACTACCGCCACCACCTGGTCAACGTCCTGCTCGGCCTCACCCAGACCGGCGGCGTGATCATGGGGCGCGGCGCCCATGTGGTGCTCGCCAACCGCAACGTGTTCCGCCTGCGGGTGATCGGCAGTCAACTGCGTTGCGCCGAGCGGGTCGCCGAAAAATACGGGATGGGGATCGAGGAGGCAGAGAAGCGGGTCGAGACGATCAACCACGACCGCGCCAAGTTCGTCTGGGACATCTTCAAGCGGCGCCTCGGCGAGTGCTACCACTTCGACCTGGTGATCAACACCGACCATCTCAACGACTGGGACGCCGTCGCCGAGCTGGTCATCCAGGCGATGCGGGTACATGGCAACCTGCGCGGGGAGGTGCAGTGAGATGAGCCAGCAATCCACCACCACCCGCCTGCACATCGTCAGCGCCGAGCAGGAGCTCTTCTCCGGCACGGTGCGCAACGTCTCGGTCCCCGGCTCCTTAGGCGAGCTGGGAATCCACCCCCGCCACAGTCCCCTGCTCACCACCCTCGCCCCCGGCGAGGTGCGCTTTACCGACGAACGGGGCGAGGAGGACTTCATCTACGTCTCCGGCGGCATGCTGGAGGTGCAGCCCGAGGTGGTCACCATCCTCGCCGACGTCGCCCTGCGCGGCGACCAGATCGACGAGGAGGCCGCCAAGCTGGCCAAACGGCGCGCCGAGGAGACCATGAAGAGCGCCGTGCTCTACACCGACCGCGACCTCGCCCGCGCCGAGCTGCTCAAGGCAGTGGCCCAGTTGCAGACGCTCCGCGACCTGCGCAAGAAGCGCGGTCGTCCGACCATGTGAGGACCCGCATCGGGACACCGCCGGTACTTTCCAGATCATGCCCCGCACCCCGATCTACCACGGCCGCCTCGTCGACCTCGGCATCGAGCCGGTACGCCTGCCCGGCGCCCGCCCTTTCACCCTGGAGCTGGTCCGCCACCCCGGCGGGGCCGCGGTGGTGGCCCTCAACGAGGTCGGTGAGGTCTGCCTGATCCGCCAGTATCGCCACGCCGGCGGCGGCTGGATCTGGGAGCTGCCCGCCGGCAAGCTGGAGCCGGGCGAGCCTCCCGAGGTCACCGCCCGACGGGAACTGGAGGAGGAGGCCGGCGTACGCGCCGGACGGTGGGATGCCCTCGGATCCCTGCTTTCCACCCCGGGCTTCTGCGACGAGAGGATCCATCTCTACCTGGCCCGCGACCTGACCCCGGTCCCCACCGCCCACGAGGAGCACGAACATATCGAGGTCCACTGGCGGCCCTTGGACGACGCGGTAGCCCAAGCCATGAGCGGTGAAATCGACGACGCCAAAACCATCATCGGCCTGCTCCGCGCGGCGGCCTGCCTGAAGACCCCGTAGGGTACGCCACGTCCCTCGGCACACCCTGCGTTTCGTCCGATATCTTCATCTCCAATGACGTTTTTTTGCTGGAGGAGTCTCCGCCAAACAGACCTACCCATCCCAACGCCCGCACTCCCGCCAAACGCCCCCAGCCACTCCTCCAGCAAAAAAACGTGACGAAGCTCGTTCTATTCAACAAGCCCTACGACGTCCTCACCCAGTTCACCGACGTCGAAGGCCGCCATACCCTCAAGCACTACCTCCCGATCCCCGGCGTCTACCCCGCCGGGCGTCTCGACCGCGACAGCGAAGGGCTGCTGTTGCTCACCGACGACGGCGCCCTCCAGGCGCGGATCAGCCACCCCCGTCACAAGATGGCCAAGACCTACTGGGCCCAGGTGGAGGGGATCCCCGACGAGGCCGCCCTGGCCCGCCTGCGCAGCGGGGTGGAACTCAAGGACGGCCCCACCGCCCCGGCCGAGGCGCGACAAATCCCGGAACCGCAGGGGCTGTGGCCCCGCGACCCGCCGATCCGCCACCGCGCCGCCATCCCCACCGCCTGGATCGAGCTGACCATCCGCGAAGGACGCAACCGCCAGGTGCGCCGCATGACCGCCGCGGTGGGCCACCCCACTCTGCGCCTGATCCGCTACGCGGTCGGCGAGTGGACCCTCGACGGCCTCACCCCCGGCCACTATCGCGAGCTGGAGCTGCCGGAGAGCCAACCCGGCGACCGGTCCGATCCGCAGCGCCCACGGAACAGGCGCCCCACGCCCCGCAAACGGAACGGCAACACCGCACCCCCACGTCCCCCCGGCCCCGCCTCCCGCAGGCGCACGAAATAGCACGCCGTCCCCTCTCCGCCTCCCTCTTCCCTGTTCGCCTGTATACCCGACTTTTTTACTAGACATTCCGCAAATTCTGTCTTATCTTATGCCTCACTGATTTACTCAAGTATTCGGAGAAGAGCCATGAACTACGCGGAACTCAAGAATGACGACGGCTACATGGTGGACCCGGCCCAGTGGTCCAAGGAGTATGCCGCCTGGCGGGCCGAGGATCTGGGCATCGACATGACCGAGGAACACTGGAAGATCGTCGACATGTTCCGGGAATTCATCGTCGAACACGCCATCACCCCCTCCTCGCGGATCGCCCAGAAGGAGGCGAGCAAGCGCTTCGGCTACGACAGCAAGGGGTTCTACACCCTCTTCCCCAACGGTCCGAAGCAGGCCTCCATGGTCGCCGGCGGGATCAAGCCCTCCGGCTGCTGAAGCTCCTCCGCCCCGCTGACAAAACCCCCTCTCGACGAGGGGGTTTTGTTTTACGTCAGGCCTCGCCGCCACCTCGCTATTCCCGTGGAATTTCCGGAAAAGTGGGGCCGTCATCCCGCTTTCGCAGGGCGCCCCACCGGAAGTGCCAGGCCCGCGTTGCGGCGCTTACCAAGGGATCACCATTACGGCCAGGACGGCCGATATGCGGCGGGAGGGCAGGAGCCCGGAGCCGCTGGCTGCGCACCGAGCCTTGGCCTGGCACTTCCGGGGGGCGCTGATGGCCGATTTGTGGGTAAAGGGCAGT
>NZ_BAAHXB010000132.1:0-15342 GCF_054657215.1 Endothiovibrio diazotrophicus | reverse complement strand
CTTCCCAACCATCGCGGCCTAAAGGCCGCTCCCACAGGTGAGGAGGGAGGCACACCCGAGCGCCAGTTCCTATCCACCGCCGTGCGGAGGGCACGGCCCACCCTATGCCCACCATACCTTCTTCCCTGAAACCCGACGCCTGAAACCTGACACCTTCAGTACGGCAACGCGAAGAGATAGCCACTGCCGCGCACGGTACGGATCCGCTGACTGCCCTCGCCGCCGAGCTTCTTGCGCAGGTTGCTGATGTGCATGTCGACGCTGCGGTCGTAGGGCATCAACCGCCGCCCCAGCCCCTTCTCGGAGAGCACCTCCTTGCTCACCACCTGGCCGGCGTCGCGGATCAGCAGCTCCAGCATGTTGAACTCGGCGCTGGTCAGCTCCAGCTCGCGGCCGTCAACCGCCGCGTGGCGGGCGCCGGGGTGGAGAGTCACCCCCGCCACCTCGATCCCCTCCACGGCGACCGGCCGCTCGCGGTTCCCCTCTGCCCGGCGCAGCACCGCGCGCAGCCGGGCGGCGAGCACCTTCGGGCTGCACGGCTTGGCCAGGTAGTCGTCGGCACCGATCTCCAGGCCGATGATCGAATCGGTCTCCTCGCCGCGGGCGGTGAGCATCAGCACCGGAATGGGCCGCTGTTCGCGCAACCGGCGCAGCACCTCGAAACCATTGATCCCCGGCATCATCACGTCGAGCACCAGGGCATCGAACTCCTCGGCCAGGACGCGGGCCAGGGCGCTTTCGCCATCGTAGGCACATTCGCACTGGAACCCCTCGCCGAGCAGGAAGTCGCTCAGCATGTTGCAGAGGTCGCGGTCGTCGTCGGCTAGCAGCAATCGGTGCATGTCAGATATCAAGTGTCAGCAGCGTAGGGTGGATAAGCGATCGCGCATCCACCAAAACGGAGGCAGTGCCTACCCGTTGAGGATTGTCCCATCCGACCAGCGCCCGGGGCAGATGCGCTATCGCTTATCCACCCTACGGCTTCAGGCTTCAGGCTTCAGGCTAATTGTGGAGAGTTCTCAACCACTATGCCAACGGCCGAAGGCGGGCCTGCGGCCCGCCTTCCATTCTCTTCGTCAATCCAGGAATTTTCGCTGGAAAATTCCTAGTGAAGAAGAAGGGCGTCGTCGCCACGCAACTCCATCATGCACGCCATCCGCGCCTGGTGCACTTCGAACGAGGCGGTACGCCCAGCGCTCTGCTCCTCTTCGCTCAGGTAGCCGTCGGCATCGCTGTCGAGCAGGGTGAAGCGCTCGGTGGCCCGCGCCGTCTCCTCGGCAACCATCTCGTCCGCGTCCACGTCCACGTAGCCGTCGCCGTTGTGTTCCTGGATGTTCGATCCGACCGTATTGGTCTGGTTGAGAGTCTACGGATCACGCCGCAAGGGTGTGTCAGTCCAATGTAAAGCCATGTAAATCCCCCCGATTCCGTCACCTCGGCGAACGCCACGCGCACCGCGTCACTCACGTTGATCATGCCCGCCACCCCGTCGGGATCGTCGCCGGGGATAGTAAGCCGTGACTGACGGCAACAGATCTTCCCTTGAACTCGCGGCCTCCGGCGATAAATTCCGTGCCTGCCGGAACGATGCGGAATTCCTCATCGTCATCAACGGTAAGACAAACGAATAAGAAACACCCCCTTTGCCCCATCAAGCTTGTCTGATCCCCCGTAAGAATTTTCCCCACCCTAGCCGGAACCGCCGCCCTTCTTTAGAATGGTCCGCCCCGCCGCCGGCCAAGCCGTCCGGCG
The DNA here is from genome assembly GCF_054657215.1 of Endothiovibrio diazotrophicus. Lineage (NCBI taxonomy): Bacteria > Pseudomonadati > Pseudomonadota > Gammaproteobacteria > Chromatiales > Thioalkalispiraceae > Endothiovibrio > Endothiovibrio diazotrophicus. Next base: position 13,590 of record NZ_BAAHXB010000132.1, on the reverse strand, counting down.
GGGCTCCCTTGAACTCAGCACAGCAGCAGGACCCGAACCATGGCCAGGGGCATCAACAAAGTCATTCTCGTCGGCAACCTCGGCAAGGATCCCGAAGTGAAGTACATGCCCTCGGGCAGCGCGGTGACCAACATCACCATCGCCACCAGCGAGAGCTGGAAGGACAAGCAGACCGGCGAGCAGCAGGAGCGCACCGAGTGGCACCGGGTGGTCTTCTTCAACCGCCTGGCGGAGATCGCCGGCGAATACCTGCGCAAGGGCTCCCAGGTCTACGTCGAGGGCAGCCTGCGCACCCGCAAGTGGCAGGGTCAGGACGGCCAGGATCGCTACACCACCGAGATCGTCGCCAATGAGATGCAGATGCTCGGCAGCCGCGGCGGCGGCGGCCAGGGCGGCGGCGGTTACGGCGGCGGTGGCGGTGGCGGCTATGACGACAGCTATGGCGGCGGCCAGGGTGGCGGCTACAGCGGTGGTCAGGGCGGTGGCGGTTACGGTGGCGGCCAGGGAGGCGGCGGCTACGGCGGCGGCGGTCAGCGCGGTGGCGGCCAGCGCCCGCCGCAAAACACCCCGCCGCAAAACACCCCGCCACAAAACACCCCGCCCCAGAACAACCCGCCGCAAAACAATCCGATGGACGATTTCGACGACGACATCCCGTTCTAGAGCCTGTCGGACCATCGACCGAAAGCCCCGCCATGCGGGGCTTTTTTGTAGAGAGCCGTAGCCACACCGCGGCACCCACCCGCCGGACGGTTGAATGACCGGAGCAGCGCGCATGAGCCACGAGACCCTGACCCTAGAGCAAGCCCTTTCCCGGGCGAACGCCGCCCTGAAGCGCGGCGACCTGGAGAGTGCCGACACCCTCTTCACCCGAATCCTCGGTGCCGACCCGAAGAACAAGAAGGCGAAGAAGGGGCTCCAGGAGTTGCAGCGCCGACGGAGCCGACTGGGCCTCCTGCCCTCACCCCGGGAGACCCTGGACCGCCTGAACCGGCTCTTCGAAGCGGGCCGCCTCGGCGAGGTGATCGCGGAGAGCGAGGCGCTGCTCAAGGCGCACCCCGAAGACCCGTCGCTGCTGAACATGAGCGGCGATGCCTACGCCGCCGGCGGCCAACGGGCGGCGGCGATCGAGCGCTATGAGCGGGCGCTGCGCAAATCCCCGGACAACCCGGTCTCGCTCAACAACCTGGGGCTCACCCTGTTCGACGAGGGGCGGGTCGCCGAGGCGGTGGAACGGCTCCACACCGCGATCGCGGCCCACCCCGACTATTCCTCCTCCTACTCCAATCTGGCCAACATCTGCCGCGCCAACGACGACCTGGAGAGGGCGATCGAACTCTATCGGCAGGCGATCGCCCTGCAACCGGAGAGCGCCCGCTACCACCGCAACCTCGGCAACAGCTATCGGGAGATCGGCAACTACCCGGAGGCGCTCGCCCACCTCCGCCGCGCCAACGAGCTGGAGCCGCACAACGCGGACGGCCACTTCGCCCTCGCCTCGATCCTGCTGGAGCTGGGCGATTTCGAGGAGGGTTGGCGGGAATACGAGTGGCGCTTCGGGGCCACCGGCGTATCGACGGAGTTCCCGCCTCACCTCCCGCGCTGGGACGGCTCCTTCGACCTGGGCGACGAGCTGATCCTGGTTCACGAACAGGGGCTCGGCGACACCCTGCAGTTCCTCCGCTACGGGATCGAACTGAAGAAGCGCCTGCCGTCGGTCTCGCTGGCGGTCCCCCCCAAGCTGATCCGGCTCATCGAGGCGGCGGGGATCTTCGACCGCCTCTATCCGCTCCCGCTCGGCGCAGGGCAGACGGAGCGCAACGCGCGCTGGTTTCCGCTGCTCTCCGTGCCGGGCGTTCTCGGGGTGTCCCGTGAACGCCCGATCGTCCAGGCCCCCTATCTCCGGGTGGACCCTGCGGTGCGACAGCGGCTGCTCCCGCTGCTGCCCAGTGGCGAGCGGATCGTCGTCGGGATCAACTGGCAGGGGAACCCCAACGCCGAATTCGAGTCCCGTCGCGGTCGCTCCTTCCCGCTGGCCGATCTCCATCCGCTGGCGACCCTCCCCGGCGTCGAACTCCTCTCCCTGCAGCGGGGCGCGGGCTCCGAGCAGTTGGCGCAGTGTGCGTTCCGCGACCGCTTCGTCGACCACCAGGACGCCATCGGCGAGGTGCTGGCCTTCGAAGAGGTGGCGGCGATCATGGAGCGCTGCGACCTGATCATCACCTCGGACACCGCGGTCGCCCACCTGGCCGGCGCCCTCGGCTGCCCCACCTGGATCCTGCTGCACTCCTGCGCGGAGTGGCGGTGGGGCGTCGACCAGGAGACGACGCCGTGGTATCCGACGGCACGCCTGTTCCGGCAGGAGGCCGCGGGAGACTGGGAAGGGGTCGTGAACAGGGCGCGCGCGGAGCTGGTGAAGTTCGTTGAATCCCGGGCGGGATGAGAAGGCGTGCCCCCGGCACCACCACGAAGGGCATCTACCCTCGCCAAAACCGCATTTGTCACCTATCCGTTACTTCTAGCGCCGCACTCGACAATCGGAGGAGGGATTTTCGTAGGAAATTTCTTCGTTCAACGTAACCAAAACGATTACCATACCGGTCGCCAGTAGGTGTGATTCCTTACAACTACACGCTTAGAATACGGTTTTCCTGAAGGACGCCAGACGACGGAGACCCCGCCCCATGAAGAAGAATCTGCCGATCACCCAACGCGAGCGGACCTACGACGATACGGTGGCCATCGTCTCCATGACCGACCCGAAGGGGATCATCACCTACGTCAACCGCGACTTCCTCGACGTCTCCGGCTTCAGCGAGGAGGAGCTCCTCGGCAAGAACCACAACATCGTCCGCCATCCGGACATGCCGCCGCAGGCGTTCCAGCAGCTGTGGGACACGGTCAAGGCCGGCAAGGCGTGGAGCGGCGTGGTCAAGAACCGCTGCAAGAACGGCGACCACTACTGGGTCGACGCCTTCGTCACCCCGCTCTACGAGGGGCCGCGTCTGGCCGGCTACCAGTCGGTGCGCACCCGTCCCAGCCGCGAACAGATCGAGCAGGCCGACATCCTCTACCGCAAGATGAACGAGGGGAAGGTCAAGGAGCTGCCGAGCGGTCGCGGCATCTTCGACCTCGGCCTGAAGGTGCGTATCTTCGCCGCCCTGGTGCTGCTCGGCCTGCTGGCGCTGGCCGCCGGCGTCACCGGGGTCGCCGGCAGCAACGTTATCAATCAACACTTCGCCAACCTCGAGGGCCCCCAGCCATCCATGGAGCAGCTGGCCCGCCTGGCGGCGGCGCCGCAGCAAGCCGACGGCGGCGCCGCGCTGGCCGCCGCGGTGCGCGAACATCTGGCGCAGATGAAGCAGGACCAGAGCCGCTACGTGCAGGCGAAGCAGGTCGCCGAGATCACCCGCAACGCGGTGATCGCCATCTGCCTCGCCGGCCTGGTGGTCATTCTGGTCACCGGCTCCCTGCTCAGTCGCCATGTGATCGGCCCAATGTTCCAGGTGATGGAGATCGCCAAGGGGATCGCCGGCGGCGATCTGAAGCAGGCGATCAAGGTGCGCCACCTGGACGAGATCGGCCAGATGCTGCAAGCGCTGAAGATGATGCAGGCGCGGCTGCGCACCCTGATCGGGCGGATCGCCGAATCCTCCGCCACCCTGGTCTCGGCGGGCACCCAGCTCACCGCGATGACCGCCCAGACCCGCGACGGCATGGGCGCCCAGCAGTCGGAGACCGCCGAGGTGGCCCGCGCCATGAGCCGCATGGCCGAGACCATCGCCGAGGTGGCCCGCGAGACCCTCGAAGGCGCCAGGGCGGCCAGCGAGGCCAACCAGGGGACCGTCGAGGGGCGCAAGGTGATGGAGCAGTCGATCGCCTCGATCAAGGGGCTGGCCGATCAGGTGGATGCCGCCACCGCGGTGATCGAGCGGCTGGGCGAGGAGAGCCAGGCGATCGGCTCGATCCTCGACGTGATCGGCGGTATCGCCGAACAGACCAACCTGCTGGCGCTCAACGCCGCCATCGAGGCGGCCCGCGCCGGCGACCAGGGGCGCGGCTTCGCGGTGGTGGCCGACGAGGTGCGCAGCCTCGCCGCGCGCACCCAGGAGTCGACCCAGCAGATCCAGCAGATGATCGAACGGCTCCAGGCGGGCACCCGCGACGCGGTGCAGACCATGCACCAGGGCACCGGCAAGGTGGAGGAGAGCGTGCGCCAGGCCGACGGGGCGGGCGAGGCGCTGCGCGGCATCGCCACGGTGGTGGGCAACATCAACGCGATGAACACCCAGGTGGCCGCCGCCGCCGAAGAGCAGTCCGGGGTGGCGCTGGAGATCGACGGCAAGCTGGCGCGGATCAGCGAGCTGTCGCAACAGACCGTGCAGAGTGCCGAGGAGACCGCCGCCGCCGGCGCCCAGATCGCCCGGCGCGCCCACGAGCTGGAAGAGATCGTCGGCCAGTTCGACGTCTAGCGGGATTCGCGCTTGGGGCGCGAATCCCGTGTGTGTTCGGATGATTGCGCTGCCTGGCTTGCGCCGGGGTCGCAACAGACCCCGATAGAATGCGTAGGGTGTGCCGACGACAGGAGGCGCACCAGCCAAACGAAGGCGGCGACCGGAAAGCGCCTGCTCCCCTCCCCTACGGGCGCCTCCGCCCACCATGGCGCGCACGGCACGCCCTATAGGTCGGCCTGTGGCCGACGCGGCCTTTCCGCTGCCCCGTCCCCCATCGATCAGAATTTCCGCACAACCGTTCCGAATTCCGCCCGCGAATACGACCGGGGGGCGTGGAAATGATCGTGCTGGCCGACCATCTGGAGGGTCTCTGGAGCCGCGTCGAGCCGCTGCTGTCGATCCGCGACGAGGCGGAATACGATGCGGCGGTGGAGCGGGTCGAGACGCTGATCGAGCGTGGCGCGGAGCAGCCCGACCACCCGCTCCACGGGCTCCTCGACCTGCTCACCGCGCTACTCCAACGCTACGACGAGCGCCACCACCCGCTACCCGAGGTGAGCGGCATCGAGATGCTGCGCTACCTGATGGAGAGCCACGGCCTGACGCAAAGCCAGCTGCCGGAGGTGGGGCCGCAGAGCGTCATCTCCGAGCTGCTACGCGGCAAGCGCACGCTCAACCTGCGCCAAGTGGCGGCCCTGCGCAAGCGGTTCGGGGTCTCCGCCGATCTCTTCCTCGACGACTGACCTCCCCCTACTCCACCCCCTGACTGCGCAGGTACTCCTCGTAACCGCCGCGGTAGTCGACGATGCCCTCGGGCTTCATCTCGATCACCCGAGTCGCCAGCGAGGAGACGAATTCGCGGTCGTGGCTGACGAAGATCAGGGTACCGGGGTACTCCTCCAGCGCCAGGTTCAGCGACTCGATCGACTCCATGTCGAGGTGGTTGGTGGGCTCGTCCATCACCAGGATGTTGGGCTTCTGCAGGATCAGCTTGCCGAACAGCATGCGCCCCTGCTCGCCGCCGGAGATCACCTTCACCGATTTGGTGCTGTCGTGGGAGGAGAACAGCAGCCGGCCCAGCGTACCGCGGATCGCCTGCTCGTCGTCCCCCTCCCTGGCCCAGCGCGACATCCAGTCGTAGAGGCTCATGGCGTTGGCGAAGTCCGCCGCATGGTCCTGGGCGAAGTAGCCCACCTCGGCGTTCTCCGAGTACTTCACCGTCCCCGCGTCGAACTCCAGGTCGTGGACCAGGCAGCGCAGCAGCGTAGTCTTGCCGATGCCGTTGGGGCCGATCACCGCGATCCGCTCGCCCACCTCGACCAGCAGGTCGAGGTCCTTGAACAGCGGCGGCGCCTCGCCGTAGCCCTTGGTCAGCCCGCTCACCTCGAGGGCGTTGCGGAACAGCTTCTTCTCCTGCTCGAAGCGGATGAACGGGTTGACCCGGCTGGAGGGCTTCACCTCCTCGAGCTGGATCTTCTCCATCTGCTTGGCCCGCGAGGTGGCCTGCTTAGCCTTCGAGGCGTTGGCCGAGAAGCGCGAGACGAAGGTCTGCAGCTCCTTGATCTGCGCCTTCTTCTTGGCGTTGTCGGCGAGCAGCCGCTCGCGCGCCTGAGTCGAGGCGAGCATGTAGTCGTCGTAGTTGCCGGGGTAGACGCGCAGCTCGCCGTAGTCGAGGTCCGCCATGTGGGTGCAGACGCTGTTCAGGAAGTGGCGGTCGTGGGAGATGATGATCATGGTGGAGTTGCGCGCGTTGAGCACCCCCTCCAGCCAGCGGATGGTGTTGATGTCGAGGTTGTTGGTGGGCTCGTCGAGGAGCAGGATGTCGGGGTCGGCAAACAGCGCCTGGGCGAGCAGCACGCGCAGCTTCCAGCCCGGCGCCACCGCGCTCATCAGGCCGGTGTGCTGCTCGATCGGGATGTCGAGGCCGAGCAGCAGCTCGCCGGCGCGGGACTCGGCGGTGTAGCCGTCCAGCTCGGCGAAGGCCACCTCCAGCTCGGCCACCTTCATGCCGTCCTCCTCGGTCATCTCCGGCAGCGAGTAGATGCGGTCGCGCTCGCGCTTGATCTCCCACAGCTCGGCGTGGCCCATGATCACGGTGTCGATCACCGTGTACTCCTCGTAGGCGAACTGATCCTGGCGCAGCTTGCCGAGGCGCTCGTCCGGCTCGTGGCTCACCGTGCCGTGGGTCGGCTCCAGGTCGCCGCCGAGGATCTTCATCAGGGTCGACTTGCCGCAGCCGTTGGCGCCGATCAGGCCGTAGCGATTGCCGTCGCCGAACTTGACGGAGACGTTCTCGAAGAGGGGCTTGGCCCCGAACTGGATGGTGAGATTGGCGGTGGTGAGCACGAATGGAATTCCCTAAATGACAGAGGGTTGCCCGAAAGGCGGGCGAAAACCGGGTGATAGGGGGATGGGGCAAAGCGGCCCCGCGAAGGGGCGCATTCTCTCATATCCGCGGCGGCGGGCAAAAACCGGACGATGCTTCGGCGACGGGAATAGCGGCGGCGACGGGAAGGCCCGTGCCGCAACCGGCCGAGCGGGACATCGGGGAATTCGGAATGGGCCTCGCAACCTACCCGCCGCTGCCTCCGTTGGCGTCGCCGCGGTAGCGGCGACCTACCCCGACGGAAGCGGGCGGGCGCCCGCTTCCCGGCGATTGCGCCTGTCAGGTGGCGGCCGGCAGGGTGAGGGTGACGGGGACGGTGGTGCCCGCGGCGACCGTGACGTTGCCGGAGGCGTTCACCGGCTGGCCGCCCCGGGTCCCCTCCACCCGGATGGTGTAGGCGCCCGGCATCAGGGACTTGATGGTGGTGTGGTCGCCTTGGAACGCGCCGCGGGAGGTGGCGTCGACGAAGAGCTTGAGGGTGCCCTGGTCGATCCCTTCGGCGTTGCTCACCGCCACCGCGACGCCACCGGGACGCAGCGCCTCGGTGCGCTGCTGGGTCTCCTTGTCGAGCTGGGCGATGCTGTTCCTGAACTCGTTCATCCACTCCTGGGTCTCCTGCTCCACCTGCTTGAGGATCGCCATGCGGAAGACCTTGATCCGCTCCAGCATCACTTGCTCCTGCTCGGCGGTGGCCTCGTCGCCCGACTGCTGGCGTAGCTGCGCCCAGTCCATCTGGAACTCGGCGAGCAGTTGATGGATCTTCAACTGCGCGTTGATGTAGCGCATCCAGGCGGTGGAGAAACCGAAGTATTTGTCGAGGCCGAGCAGCGCGCCGGCGACGGCGAGGACGACGAAGCCGTTGTGCCCCCATCCGGCCTGCGGGTCGATGCTCTGGAGCACGGTGATGAGTCCGCCGGCGGTGATGCCGAGGATGGCCAGGCCGCGAATCCACTGGGAGAAGAGCTTGGGCACCGCTTTGCGGGCGAGATACCAGTTGGCGGCCTGGATCGCCTTGCCCTCCACCAGGCAGGCGAGCTTTTCCAGATCGTCGATGACGCATCCGCTCTCGTCGACCCGCATCAGGTCGGGGTTGAGGTTCTGCCGGTTGTTGGAGTCCCGATGGAGGGCGCAGGGGACGATCTGGGCTTTCCCGTCTTCTTGGTTCATGGTTGATTCCTTTCGTCGGTTGGCTGGAAGGGGCAGGATCGCTGTTGTACGGTGCGTGTAGGTTACCCGATTCCGTTGAGCGTGGTGGATGGATCGTCGGGGGTCGTCTCCACCCGGTTCCGCCCACGCGCCTTGGCGGCGTAGAGGGCCTCGTCGGCACGCCTTACCACGGCGTCAACCGGATCGCCCGGCCGACAGGCGGCCACGCCGAAGCTGGCGCTCTGCCTCCCCACCACCGGAAAGGGGTGCGCTTCCACCACCCGGCGAAGCGCTCCGGCCAGGGCGGCCGCCTCTTCAAGGTCGGTCTCCGGACAGAGCACCATGAACTCCTCTCCGCCCCAACGGCCAACGGTGTCGGTCTCGCGGACGTTCTCCCGCAGCAACCCTGCCAGTTCCACCAGTACCTGGTCGCCCACCGGGTGGCCGTGGCCGTCGTTGACCCGCTTGAAATGATCAACGTCGAGCAGGATCACGCCGAAGGGGTGGTGGAAACGGCGGCTGCGCTGCTGCTCCTCTTCCAGCACCGCGTCGAGCCGCAGCCGGTTGGCCAGCCCGGTGAGGAAGTCGGTTCGCGAGCTGGTCTCCAGCTCCTGATGGACCTGGTGGATGTGGTGGAAGTTGAGCATCTCGAAGTGGCGGTAGAAGTAGAGCAGGTAGGCCACCATGAAGAAGGCGACGACGAAGAAGAGGAAGGAGTAGGGAAAGTAGTCTGCGGGAAAGGCGAAGTAGAGGGCGATGAACAGCGCCAGCAGAAGGGCGGACCAGACCGTCCCCTCCTTCACCCCGCGGATGGAGAAGGAGGCGATGGGGAAGAGGAGCAGGAAGTATTTGTTGTCCGCCTGATGGTCGCCCCAGACGAAACCGGCGGTGAAGAGGACGAAGATCGCCGCCATGAAGAGGCGGGAGTTGAACAGGTAGCGGGCGCTGGAGCGGGCGGAGAAGACCAGATAGAAGGTGATCAGGCTGAACACGTTGAGGGTGGCACCGAGACCGTGCAGCCCGGCCGCGTACTCCACCGGGGCGATCAGCAGGGAGACCGCCAGGCCGAGGTAGACGTACTGTTTGAGCAGTTCGTTGCGGAATTTGTACTGGTCTTTCATCGGAGTACCCAGCCTCGCCAAGTCGAGGTATAGGGCGTGCCGTGTGCGCCATGCCGCGCTTTCCGCACCTGCCCAACCTTTTCGCAGCAGACCACCAACTGACGTGGCGTCTTCGATTTCGGTGCCATTCGAAGCGCCACGGCGGGCGCGGCCCGTCCTATAGGATTGGATGAACCTCCGGAAAAAGCGTCGACCGTCCGGTAGGAGCGACGAGGGAATCGGTAAGCACTTCGAAACCCGTTCCCCGCTGCTTTCGTTTGCGTCGCCGCGGTAGCGGCGACCTACGGGCTCCGATGGCACCATTGCGGAAACGACTCGGAGCAACCCAGCACGATCCCTCTTCTCCGCGATCTCCGCGTTTCCTTCCAGAGCGCCGGGCGGATCAGCGTTCGAGCAGCGGCTTGAGGAAGCGCCCGGTGTGGGAGGCGGGGTGGGCGGCGACCGCCTCGGGGGTCCCTTCGGTGACCACGCTACCGCCGCCGTCCCCGCCCTCGGGGCCGAGATCCACCAGCCAGTCGGCGGTCTTGATCACGTCCAGGTTGTGCTCGATCACCACGATGGTGTTGCCGTGGTCGCGCAGCCGGTGGAGGATGCCGAGGAGCTGTTCGATGTCGTGAAAGTGCAGCCCGGTGGTCGGCTCGTCGAGGATGTAGAGGGTCTTGCCGGTGTCGCGCTTGGAGAGCTCTTTGGCCAGCTTCACCCGCTGCGCCTCGCCGCCGGAAAGCGTCGTCGCGTTCTGGCCGATCTTGATGTAGCTGAGGCCGACATCCATCAGCGTCTGGAGTTTGCGGGCGAGCATCGGCACCGGGGCGAAGAACTCCACCGCCTCCTCCACCGTCATCTCCAGCACCTCGTGGATGCTCTTGCCCTTGTAGCGCACCTCCAGGGTCTCGCGGTTGTAGCGCTGCCCCTTGCAGACGTCGCACGGCACGTAGACGTCGGGCAGGAAGTGCATCTCCACCTTGATCAGGCCGTCGCCCTGGCACGCTTCGCAGCGCCCCCCCTTGACGTTGAAGGAGAAGCGGCCCGGCTTGTAGCCGCGGGCGCGCGCCTCCTGGGTGCCGGCGAAGAGTTCGCGGATCGGGGTGAACAGCCCGGTGTAGGTGGCGGGGTTGGAGCGCGGGGTGCGGCCGATCGGGCTCTGGTCGATGTCCACCACCTTGTCGAAGTGGTCGAGGCCGTCGATCGCCTTGTAGGGCGAGTGGTCGTGGAGCCCGGCGCCGTTCAATTGATGAGCGGCCAGCGGGAACAGGGTGTCGTTGATCAGCGTCGACTTGCCGGAGCCGGAGACGCCGGTGACGCAGGTGAACAGCCCCACCGGCAGGGCCACGTCGATCCCCTTCAGGTTGTGGCCGGAGGCGCCGCGGATCACCAGCTGCTTCTCCGCGTCGGGGCTCATCCGCTGGCCGGGCACCGCAATCTTCTTGCGGCCCGACAGGTACTGGCCGGTGAGTGAGTCCTCGCTGGCGGCCACCTCCTCGGGGGTGCCGGCGGCCACCACCCGGCCGCCGTGGCAGCCGGCGCCGGGGCCGATGTCGACCACGTAGTCGGCGGCGCGGATGGCGTCCTCGTCGTGCTCCACCACCAGCACGGTGTTGCCCAGTCCGCGCAGGTGATCGAGGGTGGCGAGCAGCCGTTCGTTGTCGCGCTGATGGAGGCCGATGGAGGGCTCGTCGAGGACGTACATCACCCCGACCAGGCCGGAGCCGATCTGGCTCGCCAGGCGGATGCGCTGCGCCTCGCCGCCGGAGAGGGTCTCGGCGCTGCGATCGAGGGTCAGGTAGTCGAGACCGACGTTGACCAGGAACTCGAGCCGGTCGCCGATCTCCTTGACGATCTTGTCGGCGATCTCGCCGCGCCAGCCGGGCAGGGTCAGCGTGGCGAAGAACTCGCGGGCGCGCCCCACCGGCAGTCCGGTCACCTCAGGCAGGGTGCGCTCGGCGACGAAGACGTGACGGGCGGCGGTGTTGAGGCGGGTCCCCTTGCAGTGGGGACAGGGGTGGCTGGAGTGGTACTTGGCCAGCTCCTCGCGCACCACGTTGGAGTCGGTCTCGCGGTAGCGCCGCTGCATGTTGGGCAGGATCCCCTCGAAGGGGTGGCGGCGCAGCGTCTCGGTTCCCCGCTCGGAGAGGTAGCGGAACTCGATCTCCTCCTTGCCGCTGCCCCACAGGACGACGTTGCGCGCCTCCTCGGTCAGCTCATTGAAGGGGGTCTCCGGGTCGAATCCGTAGTGTTCGCCCAGCGACTGGATCAGCTTGAAGTAGTAGGCGTTGCGCCGGTCCCAGCCGCGCACCGCGCCGCCGGCGAGACTCAGCTCGGGGTGGGCGATCACCCGCTCCGGATCGAAGAACTGCTCCACCCCGAGGCCGTCGCACGCCGGGCAGGCACCCACCGGGTTGTTGAAGGAGAAGAGCCGCGGCTCCAATTCGGCCAGGGCGTAACCGCAGTGGGGGCAGGCGTACTTGGCGGAGAAGACCAGCTCGGGCCGCACCGCGTCGTCCATGAAGGAGACCCGCGCCAGGCCGTCGGCGAGGTTGAGCGCGGTCTCGAAGGAATCCGCCAGCCGCCCCTCCAGGTCGGGCCGAACCTTGACCCGGTCGACCACCGCCTCGATGGTGTGCTTGCGCCGCAGATCCAGCTCCGGCGCCTCGTCCAGCTCCACCACCTTCCCGTCGATGCGCGCGCGGACGAAGCCCTGGGCGCGCAGCTCGTCGAGCAGCTTGTGGTGCTCCCCCTTGCGATCGGAGACCACCGGGGCGAGCAGCATCAGCTTGGTCCCCTCGGGCAGCGCCATCACCTGGTCGACCATCTGGCTGACGGTCTGCGCCTCCAGCGGGGTGTCGTGTTCGGGACAGCGCGGCAGGCCGGCGCGGGCGAACAGGAGGCGCAGGTAGTCGTAGATCTCGGTCACCGTGCCGACGGTGGAGCGGGGGTTGTGGGAGGTGGACTTCTGCTCGATGGAGATGGCCGGCGAGAGCCCCTCGATGTGGTCGACGTCGGGCTTCTCCATCATCGACAGGAACTGGCGGGCGTAGGCGGAGAGCGACTCCACGTAGCGCCGCTGCCCCTCGGCGTAGATGGTGTCGAAGGCGAGCGAGGACTTGCCCGAGCCGGAGAGGCCGGTGATCACGATCAGCCGGTCGCGGGGCAGCTCCAGATCGATGTTCTGGAGATTGTGAGTGCGCGCGCCACGGATGCGGATGGTGTCCATAGGGAGGGGCCTGGGATCGGGGTAAACGGCGTATTGTATTCGCCGCGCCCGCCGCCGGGCAAAGCACGGGGGTGACGACTCACCAGATTCGCCCCCTTGAGCGGATCGTAGGGTGGATAAGCGATAGCGCATCCACCGGACGCTCGCCGGACACCAGGCGATTCCCGCGGGGTAGCGCCCACCGGATAGCGCGATCCCTCCGGGTAGCCGCTGCCCCCGTTTTGGTGGATGCGCTATCGCTTATCCACCCTACCGCACGGTCCCCCTCAGCGCGTCCCCTGCTTGAAGGCCCAGGCGTGGGCGATGATCGTCGCCAGGTCGGCGTAGGCCGGGCGCCAGCCCAGCTCCTCCCGCGCCCGCCGGCTGTCGGCCACCAGACGGGCCGGGTCGCCGGGGCGCCGCTCACCGATGCGCCGCGGGATCTCCAGACCGGTGACCCGGGCGGCGGTGTCGATCACCTCGCGTACCGAGAAGCCCTGGCCGTTGCCCAGGTTGTAGACCGCCGAGGCAGCCCCGGCGAGCAGCCCCTCCAACGCCAAACGGTGGGCCTGGCAGAGGTCGGCGACGTGGACGTAGTCGCGGATGCAGGTGCCGTCCGGGGTGTCGTAGTCCTCGCCGTAGACGGTGATGCACTCGCGCTCGCCGGCGGCGGCCTGGAGCACCAGCGGGATCAGGTGGCTCTCCGGGTCGTGGCGCTCGCCCAGCTCCCCCGCGGGGTCGGCCCCGGCGGCGTTGAAGTAACGCAGGGTGGTGAAGCGCAGCCCGTAGGCGCGATCGAAGTCCCACAGCGCCTGCTCCACCGCGAATTTGCCGAAACCGTAGGGGCTGATCGGCGCCAGCGGATGGGTCTCGTCGATCGGCACCCGCTGCGGTTCCCCGTAGACCGCCGCGGTGGAAGAGAAGATGAAGCGCATCACCCCGTGGCTGCGCATGGCATCGAGCAGCACCAGGGTGTTGGCGACGTTGTTGAGGTAGTAGGCGGCCGGTCTCGCCATCGACTCGCCCACCTCGGAGAGGGCGGCGAAGTGCATCACCGCGTCGATCCGCCGCTCGCCGAAGAGGCGATCGAGCACCCCCCGATCACCGAGACTGCCGCGCACCAGTACATCGCCGGGAAGGGCATCGGCATGCCCCTTGGAAAGGTCGTCGAGCACCACCACCCGATGGCCGCGCGCCAGCAGCTCCTTGACCATGTGCGAACCGATGTAGCCGGCCCCGCCGACCACCAGGACTGTCGTCATTCTATCCACTACCTCCGACCGCCAAATCGCC
>NZ_BAAHXB010000131.1:0-15413 GCF_054657215.1 Endothiovibrio diazotrophicus | reverse complement strand
GTGCGGAGTGCCGCAGCTCGAACATACCTGCGGGGGTGACCGAAGCGGCGCCGTCGCGGCCTAAGGGCCGCTCCCACAGGGAAGGCTGTTGCAGGTTCAACGGCCCGTCTCCTCCACCAGCCGCCCGCCGTCGATGCGGAAGCGGCGCTCGGCCACCCGGTCGAGCTGGGCCGGGTCGTGGCCGACCCAGATCACCGCCGCCTCGCGCTCCCGCCGGTAGTCGGCGATCAGCGCCTCCACTCGGGCGCCGTTGTCGTGGTCCAGATTGGCGGTGGGCTCGTCGAGCAGCAGCGCCTCCGGTTCGTTGGCCAGCAGGCGGGCCAGGGCCAGCCGCTGCTTCTCGCCGCTGGAGAGGCGGGAGACCTCCCATTCCAGTACTTCGCCATCGAAACCGAGGCGGTGCAGGCGCTCGGCGTCGACGCGCGGGAAGTGCTCGCCCACCCGGTCGTGCCACCACTGGCTCTCCGCCCCCAGCAGCCCCACCCGCCGCCGCCAGTGGGGAGCGGGCATCCCCTCTCGCACCTCTCCATTCAGGCTCACCGAACCTTCCGCGGGGTCCAGATCGGCGATCGCCCGCAACAGACGGCTCTTGCCGCTGCCCGAGGGGCCGCGCAGCGCGATGCACTCGCCCGCCGCCACGGTCAGCTCCAGCGGCTGGAGCAGATCGGTGGCGAGGGCGTGGAGGTGGAGGGCAGGCATGGGCGGCGGCAGGTGACAGGTGACAGGTGACAGGTGACAGGTGACAGGTGACAGATTAACCGGAGAGGGCGGTGGCGTCATCCTGCTCGGCGAAGGGGCGAAGGGGCGGAGAGCGGTGGGCGGTGGGCGGTGGGCGGTGGGCGGGCGGACGCCCCGGCCGGTCCCGCGTAGGTTGCCGCTACCGCGGCGACGCGAACGAGGGCAGCGGGGGGCGGGGCCGCATGTGCCTTGCCGGCCCCATCGCTCCTGCCCGAAAAAACGCCCTGCAACGGGAGGAAATCAGTTGTTTCTCACCGTCGTTGCGAAAACTCCCATGTCCCAGATAGGGAATATTTACCGACTGTGTCAGATGTCACTGTTTTATTCAGTAAGCATCTACATTTGGTGTTGTTAGGCTGCCTTTCCCGTTCTATCTTCGCCCTGGGATTTCGATCGATGGCAACCCGAAGGGAGGGCGAAGTGGAGGCGAGGCTGGGAGTCCTGGGACTGGTGATGGCGCTGGCGGCGGGCGGGTGCGCGGGGACGGGAGCGCGTCCCGTTCCGGCCTCGCCGCCAGCGGTCGCGCAAGCCGCGCCGCCGCCCGCCAGGTTGGCACCCCCTGCGTCCGAACCCTCGCCCGCGCCCCTGCCCGACCCGCTGCCGCCCCCCGCCGACGGCGCCGCGCCGCTCGCCCGCTACAGCGTCGCGGTGGAGGGGGTGGCGGTGCGCGAACTGCTCTTCGCCCTGGCCCGTGATGCCCACCTCAACCTGGACCTCCACCCCGCGGTGGAGGGAACGGTCACCCTCACCGCCGAGGAGCAGACCCTGCCGCGGATCCTCGACCGCATCGCCCGCCAACTCGACCTGCGCTACCGCCTCGACGGCGAGGACCTGGTGCTGGAGCCCGACACCCCGTTCGTCCGCCACTACCGGGTAGATCACCTCAACATGAGCCGCAGCGCCGAGGGGAGCGTCGGCGTCGCCACCCGCATCGCCACCACCGGCTCCGGCACCCCCAGCGCCCGGGGGGCCTCCGGCGGCGACAACAACTCCACCACCGCGCTCACCGACCGCAGCGACAACCGCTTCTGGGAGCGGCTCGGCGAGGGGCTGCGGGCGCTGGTCGGGGAGGGGGGCGAGATCTACCTCCACCCCGAAGGGGGCGTGGTGACGGTGCGCGCCAGCGCCGCCCGCCAGCGCGAGGTGGCGGCGCTGCTCGACGCCCTGGATGCCGGCGTCGGCCGCCAGGTGCTGATCGAGGCGACGGTGGTGGAGGTGGAGCTCTCCGACGACTATCAGGCCGGCGTCGACTGGCAGCGGCTGGGCGGCGACAGCGGCGCCTCCCTGGGACTGGAGCAGTCGCTGACCGCCGGCCGCCTGGGGGCGGCGCCGCTGTTCAGCGCCGCCCTCGACCTGGGGCGCGCCCTCGACCTCACCGCCACCCTGCGGCTGCTCGAACGCTTCGGCCGACTGCGGGTCCTCTCCCGTCCGCGGCTGACGGTGATGAACAACCAGACGGCGCTGCTCAAGGTGGTGGATAACCGGGTCTACTTCACCACCGAGGTGGAGGAGGAGGCCAACGACCAGGGGATCACCGTCCGCCGCAGCTACCGCACCACCGTCCACACCGTGCCGGTGGGACTGGTGATGAGCGTCACCCCGCAGATCGGCGAGGACCGCACGGTGACCCTCAACATCCGCCCGACGCTGTCGCGCATCCTGCGTTTCGTCCCCGATCCGAGCCCGCCGCTGGCCGAGGCAGGGGTCACCTCGCTGGTGCCGGAGGTCCAGGTGCGTGAGCTGGAGTTGGTGCTGAAGGTGGCCAGCGGCCGGGTGGCGGTACTCGGCGGGCTGATGCGCGAGAGTCTCGAGCGCGGCCGCGACGGCGTGCCGGGGCTCCACTCCCTGCCGCTGATCGGCGACCTCTTCGCCTACCGCGCCGACCACCGCAGCAAGAGCGAGCTGGTGATCCTGCTGCGTCCGCTAGTGGTGGGGGCGACGTGAGCGGGGCGCTTCCGTTTCCGCTGGCGGCCCGCGCCGCGCCCCGCGGCTGGCGGCTGCGCAGGGGCGTGCGCCGGTCGGCATGGGCGCTGCTCTGGGCGGCGACGCTGGGGGGGGCCGCCTGGCCCTACCTGACGCTCTATCGGGAGTACCGCCCGCCGCCGCACCCCGTGCGGCAGGCGCCGGCGGAAGGGGCACCTGCCGCCGCCCCGCCCGCCCCGCCGGCGGCGCCGGCCGGCACGGCGCAACCGATGGACGCCCCGCCCACCGCGGTGGCGGGGATGCCGCCTCCCGCGGTGGTGGTGAAGCGGAGCGAGGCGACCCCGCCCGCCGCGCCGACCCGCGGCGAACGACTCGCCTCCGACGGACGATGGACGGAGGCGGCGACGTGGTACCGGCGGCGGCTGGACGACGAGCCGGGTTGGCTCGACGGCTGGGCCGGGCTCGCCGCGGCGCTGACGGCCGTTGGGCACGGCGATCAGGCCGCCGCGGCGTGGCGTCATCTGCAAGCCCTCGCCCCGCTGGATCGCCGCGCCGCCGCCGGACTGGCGCTGGCCGAGCCGTCGGCGCGGGCCGAACGGCGCCTGCGGGCCCTGCTGCGGGAGGGGCGGGAGCCGTGGTTGCTGGCCGCCCTGGGGCGGCTGCGGGCGGTCGCCGGCGACCGCGCCGGGGCGCTGGCCGCCTACCGCGAGGCACTGCGCCGTGCCCCGGGCGACGGGCGCCTGCGGGCCGTGGTGGCCCAGCTGACGGTGGAGGCGGAATGAACGACCCGCACCTCCGCCCGTCCGCCGGCGGCCTCGCCGCCGAGGGGCTCGACCCGTTGGCCCGCCGCCTGTTGCAGGAGGGCCACCTCAGCAGCGACCAGTTGCGCATCGCCGAGCGGGAGCGTCGCCAGCGCGGCATCCCGCTGGCGCGGGCGCTGAGCGAGCTGGAGCTGGTGGGGGGCGACCTGCTGCGCCGGCTGCGCGGCGAGGAGGCGGGGCTGCCAACCCTCGCCCTGGAGCGCCTGGTGGCCGACCCGGAGGCCCTCGCCCGGTTGCCGGAGGCGCTGGCCCGCCGCTGTCGAGCGGTACCGGTCTCCATCGACGGCGACCGGCTGCGCCTGGCGATGGTCGACGGCCGCGACCTGCCTGCCCTCGATCGTCTGCACGCCCACCTCGCCGGCTGCCGACTGGAGCTGTTCCAGGCCGACGAGGCGGAGGTGGAGGCGGCCATCGAGCGGCTCTACGGCTATGCCTACCGGGTGGAGGCGATCCTCGCCGAGCTGGATGGGGCGGGGGAGGGGGCGGCCTCCGCCGGCGCCGCTCGCGCCGACCACCGCCACCCGGTGGTGCGGCTGGTCGACGCCCTGCTCGGCGAGGCGGTGGCCGCCGGTGCCTCCGATCTCCATTTCCAGCCGGAGCGCGGCGCACTGCGCATCCGCCAGCGGGTCGATGGTGTGCTGGTCGACCTGCGCACCCTCCACGCCGGGCTCTGGCCCGCCATGGCGGTGCGCCTCAAGGTGATGGGCGGGCTCGACATCGCCGACGTACGCACCCCGCGGGAGGGGCGCTTCAGCCGGCTCATCCACGGCCGCGCGATGGACCTGCGGGTCTCCTCCCTGCCCACCCTCCACGGCGAGAACCTGGTGCTGCGGCTGCTCGACCGCGAGCGGGGCATTCCGCCCCTGGAGGCGCTCGGTCTGGAGGCGCGGGACCTCGAAGCCCTGCGCCGGCTGGCCGCCCGTCCCGAGGGGATGGTGCTGGTCAGCGGTCCCACCGGCAGCGGCAAGACCACCACCCTCTACGCCCTGCTGCAGGGGCTGGACCGCGACGCCCTCAACGTGATGACCCTGGAGGACCCGGTGGAGTATCCGCTCCCCGGCATCCGCCAGAGCACCATCCGCGAGGGCGCCGGTTTCGGCTTTGCCGATGGGGTGCGCGCGCTGCTCCGCCAGGACCCCGACGTGATCCTGATCGGCGAGATCCGCGACGCCGGGACCGCGGCGATGGCGCTGCGCGCCACCCTCACCGGCCACCGCGTCTATGCCACCCTCCACGCCGCCTCCGCCCCTGCGGTGGTGCCGCGGCTCACCGAGCTGGGACTGTCCCCCGGGCTGCTCGCCGAGCACCTCGCCGGGGTCCTCTCCCAGCGCCTGGTGCGTCGCCTCTGCCTCCATTGCCGGCGACGCTACCGCGCCGACGGTGCCGAGCGGGCGTGGGCCGGCGGCGCCGAGTGGCTGTGGCGGGCGGAGGGCTGCGAGCGCTGCGCCGGCCGCGGCTACCACGGCCGGGTGGCGCTGCTGGAGCTGTTGATCCCCGACGAGGCGCTGGCCGAGCTGCTCGCCTACGGCGCCCCGCCGCGGGAGTTGCGCCGTGCCGCCGCCGCCTGCGGCTACCGCACCCTGGCCGAGGCGGGGCGCTCGCGGCTGCGCAGCGGGGAGACCAGCCTCGCCGAGCTGGCGCGGGTGGTGGAGCTGGCGGAGTAGGTGCCGGTGCGCGGTGGCGGAGTGGATTGATGGCGCGCTTCCGCTACCGGGCGGTGGCCGCCGACGGCCGGCTCTGCCACGGCGAGCGGGAGGCGGCCGGGCGGACGGCGCTGGCCGACGCGCTGCGCCGGGAGGGGGTGACCCTGCTGCGGGCGCGGCCGCTGGCCGGCGGGGGGCGCTTGCGCCTCGCCCCCCGCGAGCGGCTGGAGCTGTGGTTTGTGGTGGGCCAGTTGCTGGAGGCGGGGTTGCCGCTGGACGAGACCTTGCGCGAGCTGGAAGCGCCCCACCACGCCGCCCCCCTGCGGCGGCTGGCCGGCGCCCTGCGGGTACGGGTGGAGGGCGGCGCGGCGCTGTCGGCGGCGCTCGCCGACCACCCCGCGGCGGTGGATCCGCTGGCGGTGGCCCTGGTGGCGGTGGGGGAGCGCAGCGGTGAGCTGGCCGAGGTGGCGGCGCGGCTCCACCGCGAACTGGCGTGGCGGGCGGAGCTGGCCGGGCGGCTGCAGCGGCTGCTGCTCTACCCGGCGGTGACCCTGGCGGTGGTCGGCGGGGTGACCCTCTTCCTGCTGCTGGAGGTGGTCCCCGGGCTCGCCGCCCTGGGCAGCGCCCTCGGCCGGCCACCGTCGGCGGAGACCCGCTGGCTGCTCGCGGCCGGGCGGTGGGCGGGGATCCTGCTCCCGCTGCTGGCGGTGGCAGCTCCGCCGCTGCTCCTCGCGGGGACGCTGATTTTGCGGCGAAGTGAGCGATTGCTTACGATCCGGGACCGCTGGCTTCTGGGCGTTTGGTGGATCGGTCCCCAGCTGCGCCGGGCGGCGCTCGCCCGGCTGGCCCGCGCCCTCGCCCTGATGTATCGCGCCGGACTGCCGCTGCTGGAGGCCCTGGCGGTGGCGGCCCGGGTGGCGGGCAACCGCGCGGTGGCGGCGGCGACGGCGCGGGTTCTCGGAGCGGTGGAGCGGGGGACGCCGCTCAGTGAAGCGTTCGCCGGGGCGGAGCTGTTCCCGCCGCTGCTGGTGCGGATGGTCGCCCTTGGCGAGCGTAGCGGCGGCCTCGACCGCGCCCTCGGGCGGGTCGCCGAGCTGGAGGAACAGGCCCTGCGCGAGGCCCTGGAGCGGGCCGCCGCCCTGCTGGAGCCGCTGCTCACCCTCCTGCTGGGCGGCCTCCTCGGCGGCGTCGTGCTGGCGGTGATGGGGCCGCTGTTCGACCTCATCGGCTCCCTCGGGCGGTAAGGGGCCCCGTCCTCCTGAGGGCGTCGGTGACCCGTAGGTCGGCGCTACCGCGCCGACGTGATCGGGGGCAGCGGGGTGTGATTCCCCCGGGTCCTTTCCGAAAGCGACCTCCGTTCGGAGAGCGAGGTCGCCGAACTCGGGCGACGGTGCCCTCGTTCACGTCGGCGCAGTAGCGCCGACCTACGCGATGCCCGCGGCTACCCGTCGGCGGGAAGGTCCACCCGACGCCCTGACGAAACGGAGGAGAGCGATTCGACCATGGAGATCCTGCGCCTGCTATGGCTCTCCCCCGCCGGGGTGACGGTGATCGAGCGGCGCGACGGCGCCCTCGTCGAACCGTGCCACTTCCCGGCTGGCGAGCGCGCGGCCCTTGCCCACCACCTCGCCGCCACCCCCCGCGGTCGCTGGCGGCTGGTGGTGGAGCGGGGCGAGGAGGAGTGTCGGCTGGAACGGCTGCCGCGGCTGCGCGGCGGGGATCGCCGCCGGCTGCTGGCCGCCACCGCCGAGCGGCTCTTCCCCGACACCCCCTACCGCCACCGGGAGCGGATCGACGTCGCGGAGGGGGAGGAGCGGTGGGGGTTCAGCGCCCTCAACGACCCACACCCCTTGGCCGAGCTGACGGAGCTGGCGGGCGGGCCGCCGGAGGTGGTCACCACGCCGACCCGCCTGCTGCCGCTGCTGCTGCAACGGCTGGGGGAGACGGCCGGCGAGCGGCTGGTGGCGTGGCGCACCTGGGGCGGCGGCCTGCGTCTGGTGCTGCTGCGCGGAGGCCGCCCGGTGGCGACCCGCCTGGCGCCGGCGGAGGCCGCGCTGGACGACGAGCTGGCCGCCACCCGCGCCTACCTGGAGCGGCTCGGGGTGTGGCCGCAACGGGCGGCGGAGCCGCTGCGCCTGGACGGCGCCGTCGACCGGGCGGAGAACGCCGTCGAGGGGCGGCCCTTCGCCGACCCGCTGTTCGCCCTCCTCGCCCTGGAGTCGCCGCGGCCGCCGGGCTATGGGCGGTCGCGTCCCGCCCGGCTCCCGGCCCTGCCGGCGTTTATCGCCCTGTCCCTGCTGGCCGCCGCTGGTGGACTGGGTGCCGCGGCCCTGGAGGCGCAGCGGCAGGCGTCGCAACTGGAGCGGGCGCTGGCCCACACCTCTCCCGCCGCAACCGTGGAGGAGGTCGCGGCGCGCCGGCGGGTGGCGGCGGTGGAGCGGGCCGAGGCGCTGCGCCCCCATGCACTGCGGGCCGCGCCGCTGCTCGGTCGGCTGGGGCGGGTGCTGGAGGCGTTCCCGTCGCTGGCCGTGGAGCGCTTGGCATGGCGCGCCGGGGCGGAGGGTGAGGCGCTCCTGCTGGAGCTGGCGGGCCGGCTACCGGCTGGCGATGCCGGCGAGGCGGTGCAGGCCCTGGCCCAACGGCTGCGCAACGAACGGGGGGTGATGGCGGTGACGGTGACCCGCCCGCCGCCACCGGTGGAGGGGTTCGGCGACGGGGAGGCGACGCTCCCCTTCGCGCTACGGCTGGAGTTGAGGGGGGAGGATGATTGGCGTTGAGAGGCGGGGAATTCGCTGGTTGCCGCCGCTCGCCGCGCTGCTCCTGGTGGCGGCCGGCGGCTGGCTGTACCAGCGCGCCGAAGGGCGCCTGGCGGACGCCCGCGCCGCCGCCCTTCAGGCGACGGCGGCGCGGCAGGCGGCACAGCGGGCCCACCGTCTGCTGGCCGAATACGCCCTTCGCCACCGGGCGCTGAGCGACCTCGGGGCGCTCGTCGGCGAGAACGCAGGCACGACGGAGTGGCCCGCTACCCTGCCGCCGCCGGGCGAGGGGACGGCGCGTCTCCGCCCGGGGCCGGTGGAGCCCTATCCGCCGGTGGCGGGGGCCTTCGCCCAAGGGGCGGTGGCCCGTCTGACGCTGCCCGACGAAGGGGCCCTGGTGGCGTGGCTGGAGGGGGTGCGCAACGGCGGCCGGGGGCTGCTGCGGGTGGAGGGGTGCGAGCTGCAGCGTCGAGGCGAGGGCGACCTGCTGGCGGAGTGCCGCCTCCGCCGCCTCTTCGTGGTGGAGCGGGAGGGGGCATCGTGAGGTGGTGGCTGCTCCTTCCCGGTGTCCTGGTGTCCGTCGTCGTCCACGGGGCCGACGATGGGTTGGGGCGGCTCTTCACCACCCCCGCCGAGCGCGCAGAGCGGGGTGGGGCGATGCACGGTCCGCGCCTGGAGGGGCTGGCGCGCCGGGCGGGGGGGGCGGTGGCGCTGTGGATCGACGGCCGGCGCGTCGCGGTGGGCGATGGACTCCCTGCCGGTGGACGGGTGGTGGCGGTGGAGGGGCGGCGGGTGGTCGTGGAACGGGCCGGCGTGCGACGGGCGTTGCGGGTGGGTGAAAGGTTGGAAGGCGCCGCGGAGGGCGTATCCGGCGGGAAGGCCGATGGCGGGGGCGGAGGATGAGGAGGGACGGGCTTCCCGGGGCCGCCCGCGGTGCGGTGCTGCTGCTCGCCCTGGTGGCCCTGGCGGGGCTCGCCGCGGCACTCCTCTGGCGGCTGGAGACGGCGGCGGAGCGGCTGCAGCGTGAGCGCCGCGCCGTGGGCATGGCGGCGCTGGCCGAGGCGCGCGAGGCGCTGCTCGGCTACGCCCTGCGCGACGCCAGCCGCCCCGGCGAGCTGCCCTGCCCCGACTACGACCGCGATGGGGTGATCCGTATCGCCGGCAGTCAGCGGGACTACCGGGGCAGCCGTTGCCGCAGCGACGTGGATGGGGTGGTCGGGCCCGGCTGGCTTCCCTGGCGCACCCTCGGCCTGCCGCCGCTGCGCGATGGCTACGGCGAACCCCTCTGGTACGTGGTGGACGACGCCTACCACGCCAACGGCGCCGTGCCGCTCAACAGCGATACCCCTGGCGCGCTGACCCTCGACGGGGTGGGCGAGCAGGTCGCCCTGCTGATCGCGCCGGGTCCGGTCGCCGCGGGAGAGGAGCGGCCGACGGCGGGGTTCGATGCCCTGCTCCATCGCGAACGTTATCTCGAGGGGGAAAATGGCGACGGCGACCTCGATTACCGGCGTGGCGATGGGGGCGACCTGCTGCTCGCGCTGGACCGCAACGAGCTGATGGCGCCGGTGGAGGCGCGGGTGGTGGCCGAGCTGGCGGCACTGCTTGCCGCCTACCGTGCCGCCTGCGGGGTCTATCCCGACGCCGCCCCCTTCGGCGCCCCGCTGGTCAGCGTTGCCGGCGACCGCGAGGGGCGCCTGCCGCTGGACGGTGCCACCCCCTACGCCTGGGGCGCCATCTGCCCCGACGGCCCGGCGCCCCGGCCCCCCGCGTGGATGGCGGCGTGGGCGCCGCTGCTCTACTACGCCTTCGCCGTCGCGGACTGCACCGCCGGCGTCGACTGCCTGTGGCTCACCGGCGACGGTGCCGCGCGGAGCAATGTGGAGGCCGTCGCCCTGGTCGCCGGCGCCGACCTGAGCGGTGCCCGCCCGTCGACCCGCCTCGGCGACTACCTGGAGGGGGAGAACGCCACCCCCGGCGACCGCCACTTCGAGCGGCGCCACGGCGACCCCGCCTTCAACGACCGGTTGCGGGTGGTGGCGCCGTGAGGGGGCCGCCCAACTCCACCCCGAGCGGCTTCAGTCTGGTGGAGATGGCGCTGGTGCTGCTGATCCTCGGGCTGATGCTGGGCGGGCTGATGGAGCCGTTGAAGGTGAGCCGTGAGGTTGCCGTCGCGGCCGAGCGTGACGTCCTGCTGGTGGAGGCCGAGGAGGCGCTGTTCGGCTTTGCGCTGGTCAATGGCCGCCTCCCCTGCGCCGACAGCGACGGTGACGGATTCGAGGAGTACCCCTGCCCGGCGACACGGGTGGCGTGGCTGCCGTGGCGCGACCTGGGGCTGCGCCGGGGCGGTCGCGACCCGTGGGGCGGCGCATTGCGCTACGGGGTGAGCGGCGGCTTCGCCGAGCGCATCGAGCTGACCTCCAACGGCACCCTGAAGGTGTGTGAAGAGGCCGCCTGCACCACCCGGCTGGCCACCGATCTGCCCGCGGTGATCCTCACCACCGGCCCCCGCGCCGAGGCCGCATCGGCGGAGGAGCGGGAGAACCTCGACGACGACACCACCTTCGTCCTCCGCCCCCCCTCGGCCGCCTTCGACGACCACCTCCGCTGGCTCCCCACCAACCGCCTCCTCAACCGCCTGGTCGCCGCCGGGGTGGTGCCTTGATCGTTGGCAAAAAAACGAGAAACGAAACCACCGATCCGGATGGGTGGCACGTCGGAGATGAACGACGCGGCCCAGCGTACAGAACAACTTCGTGTGGAACCGAAAAACAACCGACAAGGAGAAACGAAGATGAGAAGAAACAGTGGATTCACTTTGATCGAATTGGCGATTGTGCTGGTGATCGTCGGCCTGCTGCTCGGCGGGGTGATGAAGGGGCAGCAGTTGATCGACGGGGCGCGGGTGCGCAACGTGATCGCCCAGTTGGAGGCGCAGCGCTCGGCGATCCTCGCCTTTCGCGACCGCTACGGCGCGCTCCCCGGAGACCTCTCCCGCGCCTCCACCCTGCTCGACGCCGCGGCCGCCGACGGCGACGGCAACGGCCGCATCGACTCCAACGCCGAGCGCGCCGCGGTGTGGCAACACCTCGCGCTCGCCGGCCTGCTCCGCGGCAGCTACGACGGCATCGGCGTGAGCAGCGTATGGAACGGTTGTCCCATCACCACCTGCCCACGCAACACCCTCGGCGGCGACATCCTCTACAACTGGGGCCAACAGGCGAGCGGGCCGGGCAGCGAGCGCAACGAACTGCGCAGCGGCGGCCGCCTGCCGGCGGCGCTGCTCGCCGAGATCGACCGCCGTATCGACGACGGCGACGCCTCAGGCGGTGACTTCCGCGCCGCCGACTACAACGCGGCGGAGTGCCTCAGCGGTGGTCAATGGAAGCTCTCCGCCGATGCCCCCGCTGCCGACTGTGCCGGTGTGCTGCTTTTCTACTGATCCACCCTTCCCTTCAGGCTGGAGGGCGGACGTCACCCCACCCGCGGTGACGGGATCTCCTCGCTTACCGTTGGCGTTACCGCTCCGATGTGAACGAAGGACGCGGGGCGTACCGTCGGGATGGCCTTGCCCACCGGAACGCCCTGCTCGGAAACTGTAGCGAGGGCGTGAAAGGGCGGTGCCCCCGTTCGTGTCGGCGCGGCAGCGCCGATCGGGCGAGGCATCCGCCGGCTACGTCTATCTGACGACCTCCTCGGAGGCGAGTACCGAGACTCTCTCGCGCCTGCTGGTTGCCGCCTCCGAGCGGGGAGAGGCGACCGTATCGCTGGAGGAGGCGCTGCTCGCCAGACAGGGACGAGGGGGCGGGTTCGGCGACTATCCCGGATACGACGAGACGCCGTTGGCGACGGCGTACGCGTTGATGGCGTTGGCGCGCACCGGATATGCCGCGAGTCCGCTCGCCGAGGGCGCGATCCTCTATCTTCTCGATCGCCGGGATGCCCTTGGCCGCTGGGAAGGTAGTTCGGAAGAGGATACGTTCCGACGGTCGACGGTGGTGCTCGATGCGCTCAATCGCTATCGCTTCCGTTACGCGCTCTCCGATACCTTGGCCCTTTCGGACGACTATCTCCTGTCGGAGCTTGCCGCGCGAAGTGGTGCCATGGACCCGGCCACCCTCTCCGCCGCGCTGTTGGCGCTCGCGCCCGGCGCCGCCCATCGCGAGGGGTATCCCGATGCAGCGGCCCGGCTCCAGGGGATGCAGGGCGACGACGGCAGCTGGGCGAACAGTGTCTACGCCACCGCCTTGGCGGCGTGTGCCCTCCTCAGATAAGGCGACGGCTTCCCCGCAGGTCGAGGCGCCGGCGGTGGTCAGTGGCCGGGTGACGGACGCCTTCACCGGGGCCCCCTTGGCGGGGGCGACGCTTTCGGTTGCCGGCGACGCTTCGGTCGTCACCGACGCTACCGGCTACTACCAGTTCACCGGGCTCGTTCCGGGGAGCGCCGGTATCGCCGTCGAGGCGGCGGGCTACCTTGCCGCCTCCGTCTCCCTCGCTACGGGTTCGGTCGAGCGTATCGACTTCGCGCTCTCGCCCGATCCCACGCCGCGGCCGACCTGTCCGCGGGAGGCGCTTCTGCAGTCTATAGCGATCGGGACGGCGCCTTCGAGATGGACGCCCTCTTACCGGGCAGGCGCACGCTCAGCGCCACCGCCGAGGGGTATCGGCCCAGTACGCTGGTGGTCGAGATTGAGGCGGGGATGAGCGCCGGTGTGAGTCTCCTGTTGGTTCGCGATGCGGAGCCGGCGACGGTGACCGTGGGCGGGCGGGTGGTCGACGGCGTTGATGGATCCCCGATTGCGGAGGTCGTCGTCGCCTTGCGCGCGGGAGGAGAACTCGCCCACACCACGGCCGACGGTGCTTTCCTCCTTCCCGGAATCGAGGCCCGGTCGATGGAGATTCAGGTGGAGAAGAGGGGCTACACGCCCGTCGCTGTCGCGGTCGACGCCACCGCGGGAGGGATGATCGACCTCGGCGAGATCGTGTTGCTCGCCTACACCTCCCCGCCCGGCGATCCCGGCGCCTCCTTGCCCGATCTCTCCATCGGCACCTTCGATGTCACCGGTGTGCGTACCAACATCCAGACGCTACGCCTCTCCGGCGAAGCGGTCGTTACGGTCGCCAACGGTGGCGCGCGTGCCCCCGCCACCATCCCCTACGTGACCCTTTTCGAGGACGTGGACGGCGACGGCGCCTATCGCGAGGGGGTCGATACCTTCCTCGGCGCTCGCAGCCTGCCGGGGAGTCCCGA
This sequence comes from Endothiovibrio diazotrophicus, assembly GCF_054657215.1. Lineage (NCBI taxonomy): Bacteria > Pseudomonadati > Pseudomonadota > Gammaproteobacteria > Chromatiales > Thioalkalispiraceae > Endothiovibrio > Endothiovibrio diazotrophicus. The sequence goes on along the minus strand of NZ_BAAHXB010000131.1, from coordinate 2,281 downwards.
GGCGGGTGATTCGATCTCCTTCACCATGGCCGTCAACGGTACGGTCCGTTTTCGCGATGCCCCCCTCCACCTCTTCGTGGACAGCGCGGAGGCGGTGGAGGAAGGGAACGAACTCAACAATATCGCATCGAGTCTCGACATCTACCGGGGCGGGATGAGTATCGGAACCCTCGCTCCCGGCGAAAAGTGGCACTGGAGTGCCAGTCCCGTCGCGTCGGATTACGTCCAAGTGATGAGTGCTCCGGTGGTCGCCCAGACCAACGACGACAATCAGGATGGCGTGGTCGATGAACGGGACATCCCCGACGTGATCTTCGTCGCCCACCCCGATAATCGGGACTCCTATCCGAAGGGTATGTTGCGCATCGTCAGCGGGGACGACGGCCGGGAACTGGCGAACAACAACCTTTCCGCCTACCGGCTCACGGCCTACGCCTCCCCCGCCGCCGCCGATCTCGACGGAGACGGTCGGATCGAGATCGTGGCCTCTGCTCAAGGGGGAGGGCTGATCGCCTTCGAGCACGATGGGACTTTCAAGTGGCGCGCGGACCCCGCCTATTTCCGCGGCGGTTGGGACATCGGTGCCCCCGTCATCGCCGACCTCGATGGTGATGGCCGTCCCGAGATCATCCACGGCGCGACCGTGTTGCGTGCCGACGGTTCTCTCTATTGGCGTGGCTCCGGCTCGTTCATCGGTGACAACCACCCCGATCAGGACACGCCGAGTCCCATCTCCATCGTCGCTGACCTCGACCTCGACGGGACTCCCGAGGTGATTGCCGGCGGCTCCGTATATTCGTCCGACGGTGAACTGCGCTGGCAGAACACCGAAGCCGGTGACGGTTTCGCCGCGGTGGCCAACCTCGACGACGATCCCGAAGGGGAGATCGTGCTGGTCTCCAGTGGGCGGATCATGGTGCTGGATCACCAAGGGGGGCTGGTGTGGGGGCCGATCCGCATGCCCGGAATGGGGGCGCGCAACTATGGCGGCGCGCCGACCGTCGCCGATATGGATGGCGACGGTCGCCCGGAGATCGGGGTCGCCGGCGGCTCCAACTATCTGGTGTTCAACCACGATGGCACCCTGCTGTGGTCGGCGCAGAGTCGCGATTACAGCTCCGGCATGACCGGCTCGACGGTGTTCGACTTCGACGGCGACGGCCTTGCCGAGGTGGTCTACGGGGACGAGGAGTTCCTGCGGATCTACCGCGGGACCGATGGTGAAGTGCTGCATGAGATCCCCAATACCACCGGAACCTCCTACGAGTTGCCGGTGGTGGCCGACGTGGACAACGACGGCCACGCCGATATCGTGGTGGCGGCCAATATTCGCTACAGCGGTCCCGGAGGCGATAACGGCATTCGGGTCTTCAGCGGCCGCAGCGGCTCCTGGCTGAGCACCCGCAGGGTGTGGAATCAGCACAGCTACCACATCGCCAATATCGGCGAGGACGGGGTCGTCCCCGCGGTCGAACCCGTCAGTTGGCGCGGACACAACACCTATCGTCTCAACGCCTTCCCCGACGGACGGGAGCACGCGTTACACGACCTGAGTGCCGCCCGCCTGCGGATCGACGAGGTGGATGCCGGCGTACGGTTGACCGCGCGGGCCGGCAACGGGGGAAATCTCCCCGCCCCCGAAGGCGCAACGCTTACCTTCTACGAGGGAGACCCTTCCGGCGGTGGCGTTGCGTTGGGAAGCCGCACGGTGTCCGGGATCGCCGCCGGCGACTTCCTGGATGTCACGCTCACCGTAGCGACGCTGAGCGGCGGCGGGGATATCTATGCCGTGGTGGACCCCGACGACCGGATCGGGGAGATCCGTGAAGGAAACAGCCTCGCCCGGCTGCCCGTGTTGCCTCAGACCATCCGCGGGGGGATCTCCGTCGCTACCGACGCGTCGACCTACCACCCCGACGACGATGTGCTGCTGACGGCCGAGGTCGCCAACCCGGCGGCTCTCCCCGGCGACTATCGGGCCGAGTTGCGTATCGAGGACCACCAGGGCGTGGTGATCCGGACCTTTGGCCCCCTTCCCAGCGGCGTGGTTCCAGGCGAGGGAAGCGTCCGGCTGACGCAGACCTGGAATAGCGGAACCCTCCTGGCCGGCTCCTACCGTCTCCATGGTCTGCTCTATGGTCTCGACGGCAGCCGCTTGGCCGAGGGCTCGAGCGAGTTCACCCACGACCCCGATGCCGGGCCCGTGGTGGGGTTGCGCGTCGGCACCGACCGCCCCCGCTACCACACCCGCGACCGCCTGATCATCGATGCCTTGGTTAGC
>NZ_BAAHXB010000130.1:0-15455 GCF_054657215.1 Endothiovibrio diazotrophicus | reverse complement strand
GGCGTCCACGCCACCTCATAGGCATCGATATCCTCGTGCAGCTGCTCCATGGTGGTGGCGCCGATCGGGCTCTTAGCGAGGGGGGCGTTGCAGCGAGTGCTCCAGCGCTTCGAGACCCGGAGATTCGTCGTGGTCCGCCGCGCCGTGAGTAGGCGAATCCCAGGGCGCGCGCGAGCCCATGTAGAGGTGGGCGACCACCGCAGCGTCCCCGCTGTCGTCGAGCGCGCCCGCCGGCACCCAGAATTTGCCGCCGTCGCCCATCGGATTCGGCACCGCGCTACCGCAGACCGAGCAGAAGTGGCTGTTGTAGCCCGACGCCGCCTTGAACGAGGAGATCTTCTCCACCCCGCGCAGCCAGCGGAAGCGCTGCGCCTCGACGATCGTCCCGGCGTTGGCCGACGAACCGGTGACCTTGCGGCACTCGGAGCAGTGACATTGGTATATGTGCGGCAGCTCGCCGCGGATCTCGAAGGCCACCGCGCCGCAGAGACACTCTCCTTTCATCCTGACTTCCTCTTCGATCCGATCGTTGGTTGGGCGGTGCGATAGCGGATTCTCGCCAAATGTCCCGCTCTCGTGCAATAGCGTCTTCCCGGCTGGCCTCACATGAACGAAGGGCATGAAGGCGTCGGGGCGGGGTGTGTCCCGCTCTCTCCTTCATGCCCTTCGCAAGGGCCCGCTACCGCCGGAAGGGGCGGTGGCGGGCCGGTTGGCGGAGGAACCGCCGGTGGCTACATCACGAAGCAGCGCCCGTACCACTTGCGGCATTCGCCGCTCCCGCTGCTGGGCTTGCAGACCTGACCGGCGCCGTCGGAGAAGATGGCGTCGGTGGGATCGGTCACGTTGGTGAAGCCGTCATCGAACAGGTAGCAGGCCACCGGCGCGCCCGAGGCGGTGGTCCCGCGGCCGCTCCACTTGCGGCAGATCCCACCCGGGACGCAGGCGTTCCAGAAACCGGCGAAGGTGACCGCGTTGCTCAGCGGGCTCTGGTTGGCGTAGCCGTCGCTGAACACCCGGAAATAGACCGGTTCGCCGGTGCGGAGCACCTTGCACGAGCCGACCCACCGTGCACAGTGGGACTGGCCGGTGCCGTCCACCTGACAGGCCACCGTCCCGTTGGGCACGTTGACCGCGTCGGTGGCCGGGGCCTGGTTGACGTAGCCGTCGTCGACGGTGGCGCAGCGCACGGCATCGCCGAACAGGCGCCAGGTCTGGGTCGCGGCGTTGCAGCCGGTCACCCGCAACTGCTGGCCGCTGGGGTCCGGCGCGATGCAGGTGCCGGTGGAGGCCAGTTGCAAGGTGCCGTTGCCGGTCCAGCTCCACACCTGGTTCACCGAGGTGCTGCCGACGCAGTTCCACAGCTGGACCTTGTCGCCGTTGTAGGGATTGGCGGTGTCGACGTCGAGGCAGAACGAGCTGGCTGCCGGGCCGGTGCCGAACTTGACCCGCCCGTCGGTCATCGGCTCCCATACCGGCGCGTTGTCGCCGCAGGGCACGCTCTTCACCTGGGTGCCCGCACCCACGGTGGCGTCGATGATGCCGAGACAGGACATGGTGCCGTTGGCGACGTTGAGGATGGGGCCGTCGGTGGCGGCCGAGGCGGAGGTGGGGGTGGCGAGCCCCGCCCAGGCGAGGAGGGCGGCGGCCAGCACGGGGTGGGTGACGCGGTTCCTGCGTATCCGTTTCAGATTGAACATCGGTAGTTGCTCCCTGTTTCCTTGATGGGTCGAACGGGAGGCGGGAGCGGAGACGACACTGGCCGGGGTGACCCCCGGCCCGGCAGCATCCCTTCCGCCTCGCCAAGCCTTAGCGGCTGGGGGAAACGATCCTTTACGAGAGATTTTGTGCGGGAGGGTGGGGTGTAGGGATGAGGGCGGAGGGGTTCGAATGTGGCGTTTGCCGAATCGCCAAGTGCCGAACCGCTATGTGGCGGGGAGGCGTTTCGCAGCGGGTTGAATATGTATTATTTTTTCGTGACTTGGGGCGTTTGTCACGGAATGCTATGCTGCTGAAATTTACTTTAATTCGGGGGTGTGTGGCTATCCAGCGGCCGAACTCTCCTCGCCGGGGACTTGAAGTGTGTTCTGTATTTATATGAAATCTAAGAGTAATGTTGAGGCTTCTGTGGCGGGGGCTTGGTGGATAAGATGCCGTTGGTCTGCCGAATAACAAAGTTGTACGTAATCCATGAATAAGCTACTCATTATAGTTGGAACAATTGCAGGGGCAGTCCTGTTAATACCTATCGTTTCGTATATTTCAATGTACGGATATCACCTGTCAGATTCACAGGAATTATGGGCACAATTTGGTGACTTTTTTGGGGGATTACTAAATCCGATATATGCCTTATTAGCTTTTTTGGCATTGCTCTATACCATCTCATTACAGTCCGCCGAGTTGCGGCAAGCAACAACAGAATTTCGTCGTTCAGCGGATTCTATGCAGCAACAGCTAGATCATTATAAAGATGCAGCGAAGAAAGAAGATCTTTATAAAATCATCAAGGATATCGATGATGATCTAGAAAAAATATATGAAACTGTCGTAAGCCCCGAGGGGCAGCAGCCTGTATTGAACATTGGCCATATGGTGCATGAGGGGTTTCGACTTAGAAATACACCGGAGAAATCAGGAAGCTATAAACAATTTCTAGCTATAGCATCATCGAGTGGTAGCGTGGTGGAATCAGTTTTCTTAAGGCTGGCTTTGGCTAGTGTCAACCTGTACAAATACCTAATTAAGTACCAAGAGCTGGCCGGAGGAGAAAATTATGTGTCCGAATACTATCGCTATAAATATTTCATGCTCGGTCAGCTATTGAAAGATGCTGGAAATATTGATGACGATATATGCGAATATTATCTTTCGTCCGTAGCGAGAAATGTACAACAAGGCCATCAAAAATGACGTGTCTACGCTTCGCTTCGCCACGCATTTTATGGCGGCGTTAGCCCCTAAAGAAAAATCAACGGTATTAATTGGCATGGAAGGAAAAATTCACTTTCAGGAGATAAAAGAAGACAGAGGAAACTACTATGTCGTGTATCGCCCTCCAATGCCGGATTATAGATTTGCGATATTACATCTTATGTTCCCTGAAGAAGGGGTATCTGAGGAACGTGTAGCGGATCTGATGGAGAAGGAGCTTAAGGAGTGGCTAGATCGTTTCCCCATTCCACTCTTGGTTAGTAGCTTTAATTACCGGAAATCTATCTTTGGTCTGAATGGGGTTAGGCCTAGAACACATCTGACGGGTTTCTTTAAAAAAGATAATAGTATTTTCATGTCATGGGAATTAATTGGTGACGATAACTTTCCCGACATCGCGTTGGATAAATTATTTTTATTAAAAGTGTATAGCGGTGTGAAATATAAAACGTCCGAAGATATTGATAAGGACGTAAAACAGCATATCCTACAACGCAGAGTAGGTTGGTATATCGTTTTCTTCTGGGCTGTAGTGCTCCCTGTTTCGGTTGCTCTGCTGGAGTACTTCTCCCCTGAATGGGTTGCTTTTCTGGTCTTGTGCTTCAGCTTGTACAAGGCTGCAAGAACGGCGTTAGAAATGATGGGCAAAGTTGAAAGAGGTCAAAAAGAAATTGAAAAAGAGGAAGAAGAACGAAAAATGCGGCATCATCACTATCATTGTGAACTTAATCCAGATGGTTTTCTATGGCTCAAACTGGAAAACTTTAAAAAGGATTCAATTCAAAAAGTTAAAGATGAGCATAATGAAATTAAGAGTGGTGCTAAAGAAATGGGCTAACAATTGCATTCGGCCGGCCCATTTCCGCGGCATTTCGTTTGTGGCTGGATGCCACAAGCCTCACACCGCTACAATGGTCGGCTGATGCTAGGCGCTATGTGTGCGGAATTCTTTGAGAACTTCGGCTCAAACTCCGGGGAAGTGGCAGGCCAAATAATTGGCCACGTACATTTTTACCTGATACCAAGGAGATCCGGAGACATTGAGCCGCCGCCAGCTGTGCCGTAGCATGTCGGCTTCGCTTTATTCTGAATAGTCGAGGTATTGATGTACATCGCAATGAACCGGTTCAAGATCAAGTCAGGCCACGAGCAGGAATTCATCGATATCTGGAAAGGCCGGGATTCCCATCTGCATACCGTTCCCGGATTCATCGAGTTTCATCTGTTGCAGGGGCCGAGCAACGACGAGTTCACGCTGTTCTCCTCTCATGCCAAGTGGGCGTCGCGCGGCGATTTCGAGGCGTGGACGACCTCCGAGGCGTTCCGGAAGGCCCATGCGAACGCCGGGGGGCGCAAGGATATCTACCTGGGGCCGCCGCAGCTCGAGTGCTTCGAGGTGGTTTTGTAGGGATGTTCTTCTTGCTGATGAACCGGTCGTCCGGCACGCAGGCCGGGCAGGGGCTGGAAAACCGTCGTTTCGCAATGGTTTTCGGCCCCTGTCGGTGGCGTTAGGCGAACGGCATGGCCGGTTCGGCGATGAAAGCGATGCCGCTCGGTAAGGCATTCACCCTGATCGAGCCCGGTCCGGTGGTGCTCGTGACGACCCACGATGGCGGGAACAGCAATATCATGACCATCTCCTGGACCATGGTGATGGACTTTTCGCCGGTCTTCGCCATGACCACCGGGCCGTGGAACTACTCCTACGACGCGCTTCAGAAGACCAGGGAGTGTGTGATCGCAATCCCCACGGTCGATCTGATTGACCAGGTCGTTGGCGTGGGGACCTGTTCCGGTGCCGATACGGATAAATTTGCACGATTCGGATTCACTCCGCTAAAGGGGAAGCACGTCAAGGCCCCGCTGATCAAGGAGTGCCTGGCCAATATCGAATGCAAGGTGGTCGATATCATCGAGGCACACAACATCCTTGTGCTCCAAGGCGTTGCCGCTTACTTCGATCGTTCACGAAAAGAGAAGCGAACCATTCACGCAGTCGGTGACGGTACTTTCGTAGTCGACGGGCGAAAGCTGGATCGTAAGGAGATGATGCGGATGTGGATTCCGGATGGTGTGTAATTCATCGGTTGCGATCGCGCTGATTTAATTGGAGTACAGCCCTGGGGCTGTACGTGCGAAAAAATGCAGCGTTCCAGGGACATGGCGGGAAATTCGTACACGCCCAAGCGTGTACTCCAGCGATCTTGGTGGGAAGCCGATTTGATTAGTGCTTAGCTGCGGCCGGTGGTGACGGGCGAAGAGGCGTGACGCGAATCACGCCTTTCGTTTGTCCGGATGGAACAGCGAGTAGACCACCGGGATCAGCACCAGGGTGATCAGGGTGGAGCCGGTGAGGCCGCCGATCACGGCGCGGGCCAGGGGTGCCTGGGCGTCCGCTCCTTCGCCGATGCCGAAGGCGAGCGGGACCAGGGCGAGGATGGTGGTGAGGGTGGTCATCAGGATCGGCCGCAGGCGGCGGCGGCCGGCCTCGGCGACGGCGTCGCGGGTGGTGTGGCCCTCGGCGCGCAGGCGGCCGGCCTGATCGACCAGCAGGATGGCGTTGTTGACCACGATGCCGACCAGCATGATGCAGCCGATGGCCGATTGCAGGTTCAGGGTGGTCTTGGTCAGGAACAGGGTGAGCAGCACGCCGATGGCGGCCAGCGGTACCGAGCACATCACCACCAGCGGGTCGCGCAGCGATTCGTACTGCGAGGCGAGCACCATGTAGACCAGCACCAGAGCGAGGCCGAGGGCGAGCAGCAGCTCTTCGAAGGACTTCTGTTGCTCCTCGAAGTCGCCGGCGATCAGCAGGTCGTAGCCTACCGGGCGGGCGATCCCCTCCAGTTCCCGTTGGATATCGGCGGCCACCGAGCCGAGGTCGCGGCCGGCGACGTTGGCGCTGACGGTGACGATGCGCTGCTGGTCCTTGCGGTCGATCTGGGTCGGGCCCTGGCCCTCGCGGCTGCTCACCAGGTTGCGCAGCGCCACCTGTTCGCCGGTGGGGGTGCGGATGGTGAGGTCGAGGATCTCGTCGATGGAGCGCCGTTCGGCGTCGGCGAGCTGCACCAGGATGCGGTAGGAGTGGCCCTCGGTGCGGTATTCGCCGGCGGTGGAGCCGGCCACCGCGGTCTCGATCGCCTCGGTGACGTCGCGCACGCTGAGCCCCAGGTCGGCGATTTTCGCCCGGTTCACCTCGATCTCCTGCTGCGGGATGCCCACTTCGCGGCCGAGGCGGGCGTCGGTGATGCCGGGGAGATCCTCGATCGCCGCCTTTACCTGGAGGGCGAGCAGGTTGAGGGTCGCCAGGTCGAAGCCGCGCACCTCGACGCTGAGGCCGTCGTCGGTCTGCAGCAGCCGCTCCAGCAGGAACTGCCCCTGGGGCGCGCGGGTGCGGATCGCCATGCCGGGGATCGCCCCTTCCAGTTTCTTGCGCAGCGCCTTGGCGATGTCGCTGTTGGAGCGTTCGCGCTCGGCCGCCGGGGTCAGCGCGATGCGCATTTGGCCGGTGGCCGCATCGCTCGGCCGGTGGCCGGAGGCGCCGACGCTGGTCACCGAGGAGACCGCCTCGGGCACCGCGTTGCGGATGATCGCCTCCATCTTGCGGGTCTGCCGGTCGACCAGGTCGAGGCGGGTGCCGCTCTCCATCTGGCCGTAGACGCGCACCTCGCCCTCGTCGCTGGGGGGGAGGAATTCGCTGCCGATCAGCGGCGCCAGGGCGAGGCTGGCGAGGAACAGGGTGAGCGCGGTGACGAGGGTGGTCTTGCGCCGTTGCAGGGCGCCGAGCAGCAGATCGCGGTAGCCGTAGTCGAGGGCGCGGAAGGCGTTGCCGGCACGGGCGGAGAGGCGGCCGAGCCGGCCCGCTCCGGGCTTGTCCTCCTCGCGCAACAGCTTGGAGGCGAGCATCGGCACCAGGGTCAGCGAGACCAGCAGCGAGCAGAGCAGCGAGAAGACGATGACGTAGGCCAGCTCCTGGAAGAGGATCCCGGCCACCCCGCGGACGAACACCAGCGGCAGGAAGATCACCAGGGTGGTCACCGTGCTGGCGATGATCGCGGTGGCCACCTCGCCGGTGCCCTCGATGGCCGCCTCGCGGGGCTTTTCGCCGTTCTCCTGGCGGCGACGGAAGATATTCTCCAGCACCACCACCGAGCTGTCGACCATCATGCCGACGCCCAGCGCGAGGCCGCCGAGGGTCATCAGGTTGAGGGTGAAGCCGCCGAAGTAGAGTAGGGCGAAGGTGGCGATCACCGAGATCGGGATGGCCAGCGAGATCACCACCGTGCTGCGCAGGTTGCGCAGGAAGAAGAGCAGCACCGCCACCGCCAGCCCGCCGCCGTAGAGCACCGACTGGGCGACGTTGGCGATGGAGCGCTCAATGAAGTTGCCCTGGTTGGTCACCGGGATCACCGCGAGCTGGGGGAAGGCGCGGTTGACCGCCTCGATCTCGGCCAGCACCGCCTTGGAGACCTCCACGGTGTTGGCATCGGCCTGTTTGCGGATCGCCACCCGCAGGCCGCGCTCGCCGTTGACCCGCACGTAGCGGGTGAGCTTCTCGTAGGTGTCGCGCACGCGGGCCACCTGGTCGAGGGTCACCGCCGCGCCGTCGTGTACCGCCACCACCGTGTTGCGGATCTGGTCGAGGTCCTGGAACTCGGCCGGGGCGCGCAGGGTGAGCTGGTAGCGCCCCTGCTCCAGCTTGCCGGCGGGGAGGTCGAGGTTGGCGTCGCGGATGGCGTCGAGGATCTGGTTGAGCGGCAGGCCGAGGGCGTTGATCCGGTCGGGGTCCAGCTCGATGCGCACCTCGCGGTCGAAGCCGCCCCAGACGTCCACCTGGGCGACCCCCGGAATGCGCGCGAAGCGGTAGCGGATCTGGTTCTCGATCAGCTCGGTGAGCTCCACCGGGTCGAGCTTGGAGGCGATGCCGAGGATCACCACCGGGAAGCTGTCGACGTCGAACTTGGCGACCCGCGGGCGGGTTACCTCGTCGGGCAGCTCGTTGATCTCCTGTTCGATGGTCGACTGCACGTCGAGGGCGGCGGTGTCGGTGTCGGTGCCCCAGGCGAAGGTGACGCGGATCGAGGAGTTGCCCTCGGCGGATTGCGAGGTCATCTCCTCGACGCCGGGGACGGTGGCGATGATCTCCTCGAGGATCTGGGTCACCAGCCGCTCCATCACCTCGGGGCTCGCCCCCTCGTATTGGGTGCGCACGGTGATCGTCGGCAGCTCGATGCTCGGCAGCAGGTCGATGCGCAGGCGGGCCAGCGAGACCAGCCCGAGGACCACCACGATCAGGGTGACCATGGTGGTGAAGACCGGGCGCGCGACGGAGGCGCGGGCGAGATTCATTGCGCGGGCTTCCCTGTCGTGGCGGGCTGCTTGCCACCGCCCTTCTTTTCCGTCTTCGCCGGCGCCTCCTCCGGCAGGGCCACCTCGGAGCCCTCGTCGAGGAGCTGCTGGCCGAGGGTCACCACCCGTCCGGCCAGCGGCGGCTCGACGATCTGCAGCCGCTCGCCGTCGCGCACCCCCACCGTCACCCGCCGCCAGTGGACCCGCTTGCCGTCGGCGTCGAGCAGGAACAGGCCGTCGTGCTCGGCGCGCCGGGTGAGCGCCGCCTCCGGCACGATGGTGGCGTCGTCCAGGTGGCGCAGCACCACCGAGGCGCGGATGAACAGCCCCGGCTTCAGCCGCAGGTCGGGGTTCTCCACCCGCAGCTCCACCCGCGCCTGGCGCGCGGCCTGCTGGAACACCGGGGCGATGCGGGTGATCTCGCCGTGGAAGGTCTCGTTGGGGTGGGCGTCGGTGGTGAGCGTTACCGGCTGGCCGGGGGCGAGGAAGGGGTAGTCCTTCTCGGTGACCGAGATCACCCCGGTGACCGGGTCGAGCTCGACGATACGCAGTAGCGGGGTGTTGGCGCTCACCGTCTCGCCCTCGTCGACGTAGCGCTCGGCGACGATGCGCTGATCGCTGCCGCCGTTCCAGCCGGCCGCCACGCGGGTGTAGCCGAGCCGGATGCGGGTGGTCTGCAGCGCCGCCTCGGCGCGCTTCACCTGCGCCTCGGCCACCTCCAGCTCGGCCCGCCGGGCCAGCTCGGTCAGCCGCGCGGTGTCCAGCGCCGACTCCGAGGAGACCCCGCTCCCCTGCAGCCGCTGGATGCGGTCCAGCTCGCGCTTGGCGATCGCCAGCGAACTCTGCGCCTCCGCCCGCCCGGCCTGTTCGACGGCGAGATCCGCCTCCGCCTGGGCCACCGCCTGCTGAAGCTCGGCATCGTCCAGCTCGGCGACCACCTGACCGCGGTTGACCGGGTCGGCCAGGTCCACCGCGATCCGCTCGATCCGCCCGGCCACCTTCGGCGCGACGACGAACTCGGCGGTCGCCTCCAGGGTGCCGCTGTAGGTGCGCCGCGCCTCGATCGCCCCGCGCTCCACCGCGGCCACCGCCACCGGCACCGGCCGCTTGCCGCCCTTCCCCTTGGCCGCCGGCTTGGCGCTCTCCGCCAGCCGCTCGTAGACCGTCCAGCCGAGGCCGGCGGCCAGGCCCAATAACAGGAGCAGGAGGATCGTTCGTTTCACGCGGCGGGACTCCAGGGGGAAGGCGCAAGTTTGGAGCGAGAATGTTGAATTCAAGCTGAACGGCTGTCCAGCGATTCGCGGGTGGAGAGGGACCAGGGCGGGCCGCATGGTCATTGAGTGGGGGAGACATCGCTGGATGTGGGGCGGATTAGCGATAGTGTAATCCGCCAGGAACGAAGGCACCTTCGCCGGAATCAGCTCCGATCCGGCGGATTACGCTATCGCTAATTCGCCCTACGGGGATATGGCGTCCCTCCCCGTTGCGAGTGCGTCTCGGCCTTCGTTGGGTGTCGTAGCAATATTGCTTATGGGTCGGTAGCGTTCTCTGGTAAGAGTCGTTGACGGGTTTTCGTCATTGAACCCCTTGTCGTGCAACCGCACTGTAATTTGACCCCACGTTGATCAAAACGCCCGTTCAATTGCCATAGACTCGCCCGGTCTCCATTCACCAATAACAACCAAGGAGTCTGGTCCCATGGTCGACAGTTCCGTACGCGGCGTCCCCTATGCCTCCGAGATCGTCGATGAGAGCGACGATTGCGTCACCCTCTACGCGTTCGATCTCGAACTGACCCAGTCCAATCTGCCCTACCAGCCGGTGGAGGGGCGTCGGCTGGAGTCGCTGAAGCACTTCGTGCTCTACGCCGATACCGTCACCCTGCGCGGGGAGCTGCTCAACCCGGGGCGGGACATCCGTATTTACGCCCGCCAACTGGTGGTCGCGGAGCGCGCTGCGTTGGATGTGGGCGGGGCCGACCCGGACGCGGACTATCCGGCGGGGGTGCCGGTGGAGCAGGCCGACCCGCTGCCGGGCGCGGCGGGCACCGACGGGCGGGACGGCGGCGACGGCGGAGCGGCGGGGAACATCGTGGTGTGCGCCGGCGAGATCGTCAATCTGGCCGACAAGAGTCCGGCGGTGGACACCGTCGAGCTGGGGGGAGCGCTCTACGCCGACCTTTTTCGCGAGGTGTTGTCGGGGTATCTGAAGGATCCGTCGCGCCACCCGTCCAGTTACGGGACGTTTCGCTTCAAGACCAGCTTCCTGGGGCAGGAGCAGGCGCAAAATATCGGCGCCGTTGCGCTGGAAGGGCTGGAGAAATCGGGGTTGGAGGCCTTCTCGCTGGACCTGAAGGGGCGTTTCAGCGGTCGCTTCGGTTGCCCGGATCTGGTGCTGACTCTCGCTACCACCGACAACAGCCGGTCGGTCCTCAAACTCCTGCAGGTGGTCTTCCGTTTCGACGGGGTGCTCTCCGGCAGCGGTGACAAGGTGGAGATGAACGCCGAGTTGGAGGTGACGAAGGCCGAGCCCGAATTCTCCGGGTGGATGGCAATGTCCAAGCTCGATGCGGGAAACCTGGCCCACGCGCTGCAGCCGATGCAGCGGCTGTTCGAGGAGCAGATCGCCGCCCCGTTGGTGAGCGTCGTGGTGAAGCGGCGGGAGGAGGGGGAGGGCAGCGAACCCACGCTGTCGCTGCTCGCCGACGGCGGTCGCGGTGGCCGCGGCGAGGACGGGCACAACGGAGTGGCGGGACGGGACGGCCCCGACGATGCCTATTCCAAGGAGCTCGACGAGCGTCTCGGCCTGGATTACGCCCGCGACACCAACCCCGACAACCCCCATGCGGGCGGGCCGGGCGGTCGGGCGGGGGCGGCCGGCCACTCGGGGGATGGCGGCGACGGTGGCGCCATCTCGTTGCTGGTCAACTGTGTCCACCCCATCGTCATCGGCTGCTCCAACGGGGCGGGGCGGGCCGGGGGTGCGGCGCGGGCGGGTGCGCCCGGGCGCGGCGGGCGCGGCGGCTTCGCCTCCTTCGGCTCGATCATGGAGCACGGGCGGTTGCGCAACTACTCGATCAAGGCGATCGACGGGGCCAACGGCGGCGGTGCGAAGTTCAACGGGGAGGCCGGCAAGGGGGGGAGTGCGGGGGCGCCGCTGAAGGTGAACCTCCAGGAGCACGCGCCGGGGCAGCCGCTGCCGGGGTTGGCGCCGGCCCGCCTCGCGCCCCTCTTTCCCCCGACCCAGCTGTTGATCACCCGCAACGTGGCGGATCTCTACTACCTCAACGCCAAGGAGGAGGGGGACCACGACTACGCCTACCAGCTCTACAGCTGGCTGCTGGAGATCAACCAGCCCTTCATCGACGGTTTGGTGGAGCCCGCGCCGGGCGCGGAGGAGGCGGCGCTGCGCGAGGCGATCCACGCCGCGGCCGCCGGCGAGCTGGTGCGCATGAGCCGCGGACTCGACTTCTATGGTCACGGGGTGGGGTGGACCCCGGTACTCAACCTGAAGGGGCTGCTGGAACGCACCGGGGAGCTGCTCGTTCTGGGCGAGATCGTCGAGCGGCAGTTCAACGCCTACGCCGAGGAGGGGCGCGAACAGAAGGAGCGGCTGCGCGACCTGAAGCGGATGAACGACGACATCGAGAAGCGGCTCGACGACAGCCGCCTGGAGGAGGAGGGGCTCGCCACCCAGATCGAGTCGCTGCGGCAGCAGATGGAGCGTTACAACCGGGACGTGGACGCCCAGAAGGCGAAGCTGATCGAGCGGGAGTACGCCTTCAAGAAGGAGTTGACCGCCTACCTGATCGAGAAGCACCAGACCGATTTCGACGCCTTCCTCGAGATGCTCGGGGTGGTGGTGGCCGCGGCGGGCGGCATCGCCGGCGGCGTCGGCGGGATCGCCGCCGGGGCGAAGGCGGTCTCCAAGGCGAGCGGGCTGGTCAAGGGGGCGGCCGGGGTGGTGAAGGTGTTGAAGTCGGTGAAGGGCAGCATCGACAGCCTGCAGAAGGGTTTCAAGGCGATCAAGGGGTACGTCACCCCGGACGAGCCCAATGCCGCCAAGCTGCTGGTCGAGCAGGAGAAGTTCGACGAGATGCTGGAGGAGTATCTGGGCGAGTTCGACGCCGCCGACGAGCTGCGCGAGGCGATCGACTACTACCTGGAGCTGACCCAGGCGCGCAACCAGCTGGCCTGCAACTTCACCGCGCTGGTCACCCGGCGCGCCGGGCTGGAGGCGCAACGGGTGCAGACCCTCGCCGAGACCCGCTACATCGGCGCCAGCATCAGTTCCCATCAGAACAATCTGCTGCCGCTCTACACCGCCTATATGCGCAAGTGCTACGACCAGCTCAAGCAGGAGCTGATGCGCAACCTCTACCTGGAGAATCGCGCCTACCAGTACTGGTCGCTGGGCGATCACCCGCTGGAGCTCTCCAACCTCAACGTGGCGATGCTGGCGGCGAGCCATCAGCGGTTGGTCAAGCGGATCGACCTCTTTCGCGAGAACAACGAGGCGTTCGACCCCTTCACCCAGAAGGTGGTGGTGGATGCCGAGCGTTTCCGCGAGGCGTTCGCCGCGCTGGCGGAGTCCAGGTGTCTCACCTTCCGGCTCGACATCCGCGAGACCCCCGGCTTTCTCAACATGCGCCACATCATCGCCCAGCGCTTCGAGATCGCCTTCCCCGACATCGAGGGAGGCAGCGAGGTGCTCTACCTCTCGCTAATCCACGGCGGCGACCCCGTGCTCAACCGCCTGGTGGAGCTGGAGGCGCCGGGGAGCCTGCGCCACTTCACCCACCGCCCGCGGCCGAAGCCCTACAAGATCGACTACGCCAACCCCGCCAACACCGCCGGCGGCGTCTTCGGCGAGAGTGGCCAGGGCTACAGCGGACTCAGCCCCTTCAGCTCATGGAAGATCGACTTCGACCTGAAGGGCAACGAGTGGCTGGACCTGAAGCGGATCCGGCGGGTGGAGATCACCTTCCACGGGCGTTTTCTCGGTCCCAATCGGGTGATCGATTGAATCGCGTTTCCCGCCGGGGGGCTGCGGCAGCATCAGTTCCTGCCGCAGGCCCTCCACTCCGTCCCCGATCCGGGCGAAGATGGCCGAGACGCCGGAAGATTCGGACCACACCTCCATCCAACGGCGAATCCGAGAAACATCGATTTCGGCGGATTCGATGGAGGTTGCTGGGGTTTGGTCGCGGAAATCGTGTGGATAGTGGGGTGGCGGATTTAGAGTGGGTGTCCTGGTTGGTCCCCGGTCGATCGCCAAGTGGGTCAGGAACAGCTGCTGTGAAAAAGGATGAAGCGCCGGACCCACATCAAATAGGTCTGCTCGGTTCGGTAGCTGTAGTGGCGAACCCGGATCGCGCCCCGTACGCTGTCGATGAAGGGAAAGTCATGACGTTTGGTCTCCATTCTGCGCACCTTATATGTGGTTTTGTTTCTTTATCCAGTATAGAATGTGGGGGCGAGGCGCAAAGTGATATCCGGAATCTCGCCGTGTATTGACGGAGGAGTGCTATTACCGGTGGGGACTTTGTTTCCTCTAATTTAATGAGGTTTTGGGAGAAGTTTTCGGCTGGTGAGAAACGAAGGGGAAGAAAGCCCCACGCCGGCCGCGTGATAGGCAGAGAAAGAAATCCCGTGTTTAAGTGTAGAATTTTTCCGTCCATTCAACTGTGTAAAATCGACAACCGAGGAGAAAATCAATGAGTGAACTCTATTCCGAACATCCTGTCATGTTCAAAAACAACCCGATAGGGTTCATTGTTTCTTTGCTGCTAATACCAGTGTTTGGGATGGGCTTGCTAATCTTGCTTGGCTGGCACCTTCAAAACAAAGCATCAAAACTGACTGTAAATGGAAATGAAATTGTGTATGAAAAAGGGCTTCTGAGCAAAGAGCGTTTAGAGGTAAGCATTAGTAGCGTAAGAACAACAAAAGTTAAGCAGTCTTTTTTTAATCGTATTTTTGGAGTGGGTGCTATTGAAATATATACGGCGGGTGATTTGCCTGAAATTGTTGCGACCGGAATGCCCGATCCAAACAAGATTCGGGAGCTTATAAAAGCACGCCAGAACGGCGGGTAATCTTTATGGTTGGTGAAATAGACAGCAAAGACAAAAATGAATCACGAAAAATTGCAATAGCTCTAATTTCGTTGGTTGTGGTTTTGGGTGTGGCAATATTGCTAATGCTCCCAATGCTATCCGAAATCGTTACCATGCATCTATCCCCCGGCTTGGGGCTTAAGGACTCAGCGGTAATCTCGTTCTTCGTTACTGTCGTAATAATGATTGTGTTTGCGGTTTCGTCTGGAGACGGTTTGCTGGGTGAAATTCAGTTTATTCTCGGAAGTTTTTTTCTTTTCTTTGTGATTATATGGCTTTTGATTGCGTGGATATTCTGAGTAAAAACACATCACGAATCACACGGCGATGGAGGTGGCGACCGAGATAGCGCGTAGGGCGGATTAGCGATAGTGTAATCCGCCGAAACGAATGCTACGACGCTGAACGATCACTCCAACCATTCCGAATGGTTCGGTAGGGCACCGCTGCTCACAGGTTTCGATCTGGCGGATTACGCCATCGCTAGTCCGCCCTACTCGCGTCAGGTTAAATCCAGATCCTTGGGATCGGAAAGGAGTTCGTGAAATCGGATGAAGTTACCCAACGGGTGCGGATCGTAAGCGATCCCATTCCCGTCAGAGGAGGTTAGCTACTGAATCTGTAGCCGAGCCTGCGTGCATAGCCGCAAGGGTGTGTATGAAGCCAGGTGTGGCGAGTGTGCAGGCCGCGTGACAGAACCCCGAAAAGGATAGAGTTGTGGTCCAAGAGGATAACCGGACGAGAGTCTGGGAAAGCCGACGGATTGTAGGGTCCGGAAGGCTGTGGTCCGTGGCGCGAATTGTAGCGGACACCACCGGGGTCCACGAGCGGGGCATGCGCATACGGGGTCAGGTCTTTCTCGCATACGGGGTCAGGTCTTTCTTATTGCTTTTTCTGTTCGACTGATAATGCGGCTGATATAGGAATAGTGAAGGCCAAAGTGTTCCCCGATCTCTTCCATGCTGTAGCCGCCACTCCCATAGGCGGCTACAATGGCCTCATCGCGCCCGCCCGGTGCTCTAGCCATGGGGTCACACTACCTGGGATTGCGTTGATA